>JAYTFA010000034.1:0-5687 GCA_043734765.1 Pseudobdellovibrio sp.
GTAGGATTGATATTATAGGCTCGGTAAATTCTGTTGAATTTTTTTTCAAGTCCGAGATCCGGGCCATCCGGATTCAGATTTTTCTTTTCTTGCTTCGGAGTTTCTGCAACTGCAGCCTCACCGGTTGAATCCGTAGGAGTTTCGGTTACCGGCGCACTTTCCGTTGTCGGAATTGTTGCGGTTCCGGTGGTCGCCGGTTTTTCGGGGCTTTTCTTTTTGGGTGCGTTTAAAACCTGTTTGATATCTTCAAGAACCGGTTCTTCATCTTCTTTTAGGTTCTCACGATTAGGAGCGAGTGGATCGATATTATCCGGATCGCCGATAAAAGAGCTGCTCTCACTGTTCACACCCGTCGTTGATTTACCGCGAGTCATCGGTTTTTGAAGTTTATTACTATTATTCGTCGTGCTGCCGACCGAAGGCTCAGCCGCCGGTGGTGCAGAGGCTCCTTCTTCCTGAGCCTTTGCCTGGGCGTAAAAAATAAAAATTAAACAGACTAAAAATGTCTTTTTCATTTCGTTAGTTTTTTACCTTGTTCAAAAGCGAGTTGGGAATTTAATTGAGCCTGATCCTTCAGTCCGATTTCATTATAGAGTTTAGCCTTTGCCAAATAGGCTGATCTTACCTCTTTAGACTGACTGTGCTTCAAAATAACCGTATTAAAATGCTTCAGTGCCATAATGTAATTTTTTTTTGTAAATGCATCAAGACCCGCAAATAGATGTTGTTCAGAAATAGTGGCGGCAACGGCTTTAATATTTTTAACAGGCTGCATAGCTTTTACTTTGCCCGATAACTCTTCCATTAATTTTTCATCTTCAGTATTAACTGCCGAAAAACCGGTTGAAAACAATAATAACACGATGAAAAAGAGTGAAATATTCTGACGTAACATGCTGTGACCTCTTTACCTTATTTTAGCCGGATTTTGATTTGAATCAATGATCAGAGGCGGAGTTATCCACATCTATTGTTTAAAACCCTAATTTCTAGACTTTAGACCTACTGATTATCAAGGCTTTCAGCGATTTGCCTGTATCCTGATCACAACTAAATATATGAAATAATTAAATATTTTCTGGAAACGTGGAAATTACAAAAAAATCTTAAATGATATCTTACATTCAAGCTCAATCATTTTGCATAAGTGTATATGATTTTATTTTCTTTGCTTATTATTTCAATACTTACGCTCAGTTTGGTCCGATTCTCGGTTCTTGAAATTATGGCGCCTGTTGCAGAAAAGGCGCACTTATACTGTTTAGCCAACTTGCCTCAAAGCTCGACTTCCATTTCTGAACTCAAGGCTCTCGTTTGCGCTCAGAATTTTACAAACCTTTCCGACTCGCAATTTTATATTTCTTCGGGACTTATTCATTTGTTTGTAGTTTCCGGAGCTCATTTAATACTCATCGAGAAACTACTGAACAAATTTAATATCCATCAGAATTTAATTTTTATTATTATCTTAATCTACAGCTTTGCCTGCAACCTGAATGCTCCGGTCGTGCGCTGCCTGCTGGCTTTTGCATTAAATGCTTATTTTACCTCCAAAAATATTCGCTGGCCTGCTCATTTCAAATTGTTGATCGTGGGCCTCTTAACTTTAGGTTTTAATTTTGTCTGGATTACCTCACTCAGCCTTCAGATGAGCTGGCTTGCCGCGTTTCTCGTGGTTCTTGGCGAGCATTTTTACAAGGAAGCCTCTCTTCTGTTCAAGCAGAGCCTGTTTTTTATAACATTACTTCCGTGTATTGTGTTCTTTCAGATTCCGGGGCCCGTTGTCATCCTGCTTAATATTATTCTGGCCCCGGTACTGGAATTTATTCTGTTTCCACTGGGGCTTGTTGTTTGGTTTTTTAACTTTATGAGTCCGCTCTTTGATTTTTTGATCTCGATTTTTAAATTCATATTGCAAAGTCTTGAGTTGGATTTTCAGATTCAAACAAAAGATCTTCCTCCCGACCTGGTTTTTTACAATTGGTGTTTAATTTTTTTACTCCACGCTGCATTTCATCTGATTCATGTTCGTAAAAAAAGAAAGAACCTACTCTATGAAAATTAAAAGAACTTTCTTTATGAAAATTAATTTTTTTATTATTTTTTTAATTATTACTTTTAAACTTAAACAGGCCCAGTCTCCTGAGCATATTAATCGCTGGGTCGTCTGGAACATTGGCCAGGGCCAATGGGTTACACATGTATTATCCGACGAATGTCTTCATTATGATATGGGCGGTGAATTCGGCAGTTTTAAAAATATCAAAAAAACCTTGGTCCGGTACTGCGGAAACAAACCCAACCGTTTGAATTTAAGCCATTGGGATTACGATCATTTCTTAAATATTCCGGCCTTTGTCAAAGCTGTGCCGCGGCTCTGCTGGCAGAATATTCCTGAGTTTGCGCACAATAAACAATCGGCAAAATTCATACTGGATCTTAAAATTCCTACCTGTAAGCAAAAAAACGAAGGTCCCGCCTGGATTCCGTTCATCGCACGAAATACCAATGAGTCCTGTTTGATCTATTTTGAGGAACGAGTTTTAATTCCGGGAGACTCACCTATCCAACAGGAGAAATACTGGTCAAATGAAATCGAAAATATTGAATTGACACGGGTTTTGGTCTTAGGTCACCACGGCAGTCGCACCAGCACGGGAAAAGAATTATTAAAGCGTTTGCCGCGCGTAAAGTTTTCAATCGCTTCGGCCCGCTATGCGAAGTACAGACACCCGCACCAGGAAACCCTGATGCGACTGTCAGATTATAACATTCCTATTCTTAAAACTGAGGACTGGGGAAATATCTGGTTCGAATAAAAACTACTGAATTTTATAAGCTCTGTATTCCATACCTAAATCTTTAGCAACCGGCTCGTAACAAACATAGCCATTGTAAACATTTAAGCCTTTCATCAACGCTCTGTCTTTTGCTACAGCGTCTTCTACACCCATCGCCGCCAACATTGAAGCATACTTAAGAGTAACGTTGGTTAAGGCGTAGGTTGAAGTTCTGGGAACAACACCCGGCATATTAGGTACGCAGTAGTGAATCACTCCATCAACTTCATAGGTTGGGTTCGTATGAGAAGTCGGTCGGCAAGTTTCGATACAACCGCCTTGGTCTACTGCAACGTCAACAACAACCGAACCCTTTTTCATCGAAGAAATCATTTCTTTAGTTACTAACGTAGGAGCTTTTTGACCGGTGATCAGAACGCCTCCCACAACTAAATCAGAATCAATAACCGAATTCTCAATATTAATCGCATTTGAGAATAAAGTCTGACAACGACCTTTAAAAATATCATCTAAGTATTCTAATCGTGCCGTGCTGACATCTAAAATAGTCACTTGAGCGCCAAGACCGATTGCCATTTTTGCAGCGTTAGTTCCAACGACACCACCGCCGATTATCGTAACTCTACCCGGCATAACACCTGTAACACCACCCAGTAAAATACCTTTACCGCCGTGATCCTTTTGTAAATAAAAAGCCCCAACCTGAGTTGCCATACGGCCCGCAACTTCAGACATCGGAGTTAATAAAGGCAATGAACCATTATCTAACTGAATTGTTTCGTAAGCGATGGATTTTACTTTTCTCTCAGCCAGAACTTTTGTTAATTTAGGTTCTGCCGCCAAGTGCAGATAGGTATAAAGGATCTGGTTTTCCTTCATTAACTCATATTCATCCGGAAGTGGTTCTTTTACTTTCATGATCATATCGGCTTTTGCATAAACATCTTTTTTAGTATCGATGATTTTAGCACCCGCTTTTTCATATTGTTCATTAGTGATTCCGCTGCCGACGCCTGCGTCTTTTTCAACAAGAATCGTATGGCCTTCTTTAGTCAATTGCTTGGCGCCGGCTTCGGTCATACCAACGCGGTTTTCACTGATTTTAATTTCTTTAGGAACTCCGATAATCATAATGTCTCCTTATTTATAAGCCCTGTATTTTTAAATTCATATTCTGATTTGAATGTTGGAAAGCTACCAGTTTGCCCTCTGAAAAGCAACTAGCATAGTCATTAAGTAAGGTGCCAATTAGAGAATTTTTTTGTCTCTTGAGACACGTCTGCGCCCATCTCTACAAATCTATAGGCATTTGGCGAGGCTACAATTTTTTTAATCAATTTATTCATAATATCGTGGCCTGCTTTATTTAAAACCACATGGCCCATTAAAGGCATCTCAAGAGTGACCAAATCACCAAGTGCATCTAATGCTTTATGACGAACAAACTCATCATAAAATCTCAGACCCTCTGCATTTACAATTTTACAATCGTCCAACACTATACAATTTTCAAGGCTGCCGCCCTTGGCCAAACCTGCTGCCTTTAATGCATCCACATCTTTTAGAAAACCGAATGTCCGCGCACTGGCGATTTCCCTGACAAATGTCTGTTCGTTAACTTCCACATCAAAATCTTGCTTACCGATTGCGGGGTGGTCAAATTCGATTCCCACAGATAAACGTAACCCGTGATAAGGGAGAACATAAGCGGATTTATCACCTTCAGTATAGGAAATAGGCTCAGTGATGTAACAGTACTTCCGCGGTTCATCTAACTCTATTAATTCGCCGTCTAATAGGGCTTTTAAAAAGCACTGAGCACTTCCATCGCAGATCGGAATCTCAGGTCCATCCAGCTCAATATAAATATTATCTATACGCAGGGCTGAAAGCGCAGAAACACAATGCTCGATCGTGGCCACCTGAAACTCCGGACCACCGAGAGTGGTTTGGTAACTTACGGCCTGAACATTTTTTGCAGAAACTTTTAAAAATGGTTTGTTCGGCAAATCGGACCTGATGAAATAAACGCCGGTATTGGCGGGAGCCGGCTTAAAAGTTAAAGTGGTGTTTTTTCCGGAGTGGATACCGACACCTTCAACCTGAATTGATTTACGTATAGTTTTTTGAAAAAACATGAGTTTATTGTAGTCTTAATACGGGAATTTTACCAATAAATTCATTTAAATTTCCTATTTAAACTAAACTTAATTGCTTTGAATAATTCGTTAACACACGGCCGCGTGAGGTCTTCTGGATGAAGCCTTCCTGAATTAAAAAAGGCTCGTAAACCTCTTCTAATGTTTCGGCCTCTTCGCCCAGTGCCGATGAAAGAGTTTCAATTCCAACCGGGCCACCGTCATATTTTTCTGCAATTATTTTTAAGATACGGCGATCCATTTCATCCAGTCCATTTTTATCCACGCCTAACTGATCAAGGGCATAAATTGCAATGTCGTTGGTGACCGTGCCATCACCTTTGACCTCTGCATAATCACGCACCCGTTTTAATAAACGATTGGCAACCCGGGGCGTTCCGCGGGCACGGCGTGCAATTTCAGAAGCTGCTTCGGGAGCAAGAACTAAATTTAATATCTGTGCCGATCGGATTAAAATCTGACAGAGTGCTTCGCGGTCGTAAAACTGCAGTCGCTCTTGAATTCCGAAACGATCTCGAAAAGGATTGTCCAACAATCCGGCCCGTGTGGTCGCTCCCACAAGAGTGAATGGCACCAACTGAAACTTCATGGTTTGAGAACCCAGCCCATCTCCGGTTATAATGTCGATGTAATAGTCTTCCATAGCGGTGTAGAGATACTCTTCAATGGCGCGCGGAAGGCGATGAATTTCATCAATAAATAAAATTGAAAAAGGTTTTAAACTGGT
>JAYTFA010000035.1:0-6195 GCA_043734765.1 Pseudobdellovibrio sp.
ACTACAATCTGAGATGTGGGGTGCTGTTCCCGTACGAGCCGGATAAGCGATTTACAATACTCAATTTCACCACTGGAGGCATGAAACCAATAGGTTTTATTAAATGATTTTATTTTGGCTATTTTTTTAGCACGTAAATCCAGCCAGCTTTTAAATTTGCCGTTAAGAAGCGGTTTAACAGTCAACAGCAGCAGCATGAATAAAAAATAAAACAATCGATAGAAATAAATCATACATCTTGTTCCAGAATCATTTTTATATTTTCCGAGACCTCAAACGGAGTGATGGACTTCAGGCACTCCTGAAAATTCGGATTCACACAAGGGCCCTGACCATGTTTAGAGCAGGGTCTGCAATTCAGATTTCGTTCAAGTACAACAGTGGAGTTCCGTGATGGAAAACCAAACGGAGCCGGTCCCATTAAAGCAATGGTAGGTTTGCCCAGTTGTTCTGACAAATGCAGCAAACCCGTATCATTGCTGACGGTCATCAGTGCGTTTTGAATTACAGCGGCCGAAGTCAGCAAACCCGTAGCCCCGGTTAGATTCACAACATTTTCATTGGCGCTGAGCAGCTCCGTAAAGTGATCTTCTTTTCCTGCCAGCACTACAAAATTGCGATTGGGATTTATTTTAATCAGTTGGTCCCAGTATTCCAGCGGCCAACGCTTCAGTTCGTAAGTGGCGGATGGAACGAGCACAATATAATCTTTCAGTTGGGTCAGAGCCACAGCTTTTTTTATTATCTCTGAATTTAAAAAAAGCTGTGGTGCGGGGGGAAGTTTAAATTTCATATTCCACTTTTCAAGTGGTTTAATTAAATCCCGCTGCCCGGAAAAAGGTTTTTCAAAATAATTGATCCTGAATCTTAACAGCAGAAATCTTTTAAAACGCATCATGGGTTTAACCAGCGTGTTTGGCGAATTTACAAATAAGCGGATAATGAAGGATCTTAAATTGTTGTGAGCATCGTAAACATGCGTGAAATTTTCTCTGCGTAATGTTTTTACCAAGTTGATTAATCCCCGAAATCCTTCTTTACGTTCAAGAACCCAGGTTTTATGAATGTGCGGATTGTTTGTAGTCAGTTCTGAAAGATCTTTTCGGGTTACAAAATGAATTTCAGCCTGTGGAACATAAGATTTTATAAATCCAGGAATACTAAGTGCCTGAGTTAAATCGCCTATGCTGGAGAATCTTATTATGAGAATTTTCATTTGTATTAGACATAGTATTTACAAAAACCGGCATCTGTCCAGTTTACATTGCAATTGGAAGCTGATTTTCAGGTCAAATCCAACTAATTTAGTTTAAGCGGCTTTTTGGGGCATAAGACTTGAAATACTGAATGTATGCGAAGACTACATCTTTATTTGATTAGCCTGTTAACTCTCGTTTGCTCAGTGTCTCATTCTGAGATTCGCACGTCTTTATTGGCTCAGGGTCTTTCTTTTATCAGCCCCGATTACGAAAGCACCGACAAAAAAACATTTGTGTTTATCGGCGCCACATTAAGATCCGATACTAAATCCCAAGATACTTTTAAATTAAATTTAACCGGACAATATGCGGTGGGAAATTCTCTATTAAGTTACCTGAATATCCGTGAAATTTATTTTACCACACGGATTGACGATAAATCAGTTCTGCATTTGGGCCGCAAACTGCAGAACTGGTCTTCGCTGGATACCATTTGGAATATGGGTGTTTTTCAGCCGCAATTTAAATGGAATCCGCTTTTACCTGAAAATCAGGGACTCACCGGAATTTTCTGGAATAAAAACGATGGTGCTTTAGGCCTAACTTTATTTGCGTCGCCGCTTTACATTCCGGATCAGGGTGCAAATTATGAATTAAAAGACGGCCAGTTTCAATCGGGAAATCCCTGGTTTTCGGCTCCTCCGCAAAATGTAAAATTTCAGGGCCAGCTTTTGCCCATTGACTACGAAATTGCCAAGCCTGAAATCAGCCGCATCATTTTTCAGACACAGTACGGAGCGCAAGTCAGATGGGGCGAAGGCTACGGTTATTTTTCAAGATTTTCTGGCATCTATAAACCGGCCAATCAATTGGCCCTAGGTTATAAAGGAGTTCTTGTGACGACGCGGGTCCGGGTAGACGTAACTCCGAAAGTTTATTTCGAAAATGCTTACTCTGCTGATTTCGGGTATCGTGAAGACTGGGGGCTGGCACAGATCTCGCTCCTTTATAGCAAGCCGCAAAGCCCCACTTTTGATTCTTCATTTAATGCTCCCCAGTTTGAACAGAGCTTGAGCTGGGGCCCCCAGATTTTATACAAACTTAAACCCTTTGAATTTTTTGTGGCGTATTTGGATACAAGCGGCGGCGAAGTAAAAGACGTAGGGCCCGACAGCTCCCCCGACAGAGCGTCTCTTTCGCAGCGTTTTCTTTATAAACAGGCCGTTCAGGTGCAGGCCACCTACACGGATATTTTCTGGAATTCCCTTAAACTGAATTCCACATTGCAATTTAAAACGAGTTCTAAAGAAGGTTTTCGGCAGATCAGATTTAAAAACAGCATTAATATGCGCGGGCCATGGGCTTTTACTTTAGATCTTCTTTTAATCGACACAGACAGCTCTATTCCGTCGAATGTTGAGCCTTACAAAAGTTTAGATCAGGCATGGTTGGGAGTCAGTTATGATATTTAAAGTATTTTATAATCTCGCTATGATGGCGCTGACTTTAGTCGTATTGTCGTCCTGCAGTGATTTTCTGAACGGCAAACCTAAACAGGAAAAAGTAGTTGAAATAAAGCAGGAATCCATGAGCTGCTTAAAGAATGTATCTCTTGATGTTAAAAAATTCATGAAGTCTGAAACGACCAATAAGGAAATTGATAAAACGTTTTCCTGCATTGATAACACCTTAAAAGAATTTCAAACTCGCGTAGAGGGCGCGGCCGAGGCCGATTCGTTCACGTCGGACGAGCTCTATCAGATTTTTGATAAATTCATTAAAGACGCCGATATTTCAAAAGTGGCCTCCGGCGATCTGCTTGTTTTAAAATCCGCGTTGCTCGGCGGCAGCAGCCAGAAAATCACTAAAGCTGAAATTTCTGTTCTGCGGGATTATTTACTGGCATTAAAAACCGAAATTAAAAATCTTGTTCCGTATGCGCAGTTATTCAGTTTCAAAAAAACCGAAGTGGTTTTTTCAAAAAGCATGATTAAAAATGGCTTCGCGCAGTTGAATTTAAGTCTGAAAAATCTGCTCAAAGCCTCAAAAATGGATCACGCCAATTATCAGTTCAATGATTTAAAAAACCTGGCAAAAAATCTTAAATTAATAGGTGAGGAGCACAAAGACATCATCACTCTGGCCGAAAAGGTAAATGATCTTTTAGTGGGGCCCCATGAAATTTCAGGCGAACAGGATCACACGCTCTACATTGATAACTTAACGGAAGTTTTAAGACTTTATTCAACCCTGGTGCAAGGCTACGTTAAATTTGAAATCGGCAACCCGCAAACCATGAACGATACATTTGAATATGTCCATGACATGGTGGATCTTCTGGAAAACACCGTTCAGTACAAAAAAAATAAAATGATTTCATTTGAGAGTATAGATCCGCTTCTGACAGAAATTCTCAAAAAGGATATTTTACCGGTTAAGCTTTCCAACGACACGGCTTTAAGTTTTTATAAAACATTATTTGTGCGCGTGTTTGAATCAGGCCTTAACGGTGACATCAGTGCCTTTACCGGCCTTAAAAAGGTTCATTTTACCAATTTAAAACGCGAACTGGCCATTTACCGTATTTACAGTAATTTTATTACTGAAGCCGTATCAGAACAGCGCCAACCTCTTAAAATTCTGCAGGCTAAAATAAAATCTGCTGATGTCAAAAATTCGCAGATTATTTTGCGGGAGTTCGATCAAAGCACCCAACAGCAGATTATTCAGATCGTGGAAGAGTTTAAAACCGAGTTTCTGATTAACACACCGGTTATTTACAGGTTTAATAAAATTGTACTGGCCGCCAATCAGGAAGTCTGGGATCAGAACTGGAACGATCTGGCCCGCGGTCTTTATGTGACAATGATCTCGCGGGAGTTGCTGCTCGGTTGGGGCGAAACGCCGTTAATAAAAGAAGTTAAAAATGCGCAGATCATGGAGCGCGGTCTTATTCAATGGTACTCGGAATTTAAAAAATTCGGTATCGAAACAAAATTTTTTGATCCACGCGCTAAAAATTCGGGCGCCAGCAATCTGGTTTCGGCCAATTTATTTACCCGCTCAGGTAACGGCGACGATAAAATGAATTTCAGAGAAGCCGTTCAGTTTTTAGGAATCCTGTTTTCCGGTGGCGGCAAAGTTTTTGGCGAAATGTACGACGGATTTAAAAAAGCCGGTTGCAATTTGCCGGAACTCGACGTTTTTGAACTCAATCTGAACAATGAATCCTGCGTTTACCAGGATCTGCGTCTCAACTTTAAGAAGTATTTTTCTAATTTGTCTTACATGATCAGCTACCTGGATAGGCTTAATAAAAACGACGTAGAATTTAAATCTTTTTACGATGCCTTGATAAATGTTGCACGGGTTGATCCTGCCGGCAAAGGCCGGCTTGAAACCGCAGACATTCGCGCGATGAGCACGTTACTGCATTACGTGGAATCCGTTTTTGCTGCCTATGACATAGACCGCAATGGAAATCTTTCAGAAAGCGAAATCAAAATGGCCTATCCCAAATTCAGGTCTTTTGCGGAAGTGTTTGCACGCAAATCCGCAGCGGAGCAGCTTAAAACATTTAACTCGTGGGTAGGCAGTGCTGCTGGTTACAGTTGTTTCACAGAGCAGGATTTAATCAAAGAGTCATTTGTTTTCATGGTGTACAACGGCAAAACGCCTTCAACAACTGATCTCACGCTGCTGCCTTGCTTACGTAACGAGCCCTTGATTAAATTTCAGGGAGAGATCGACCGAAAAAACATTATTAATACTTTTAATATCCTCAAAGGCGTACTAGGCTCTTAAGCAATGTTTTTCGTTGTTACAAAAGTTTTGCCAAAAGCCAAATGGGCCCTTATTTTTGCCTGCCTCAGCATGTTTGTGCTTGGTATTTCCGACAACATCCGCGGCCCTTTATTTCCGGAACTGCTTAAATATTTCAGTCTTTCAAATTCAGAAGGCTCTTTGAGTTTTGCATTTGCATCCACAGCGGCTTTTTTAGGTAATACGATGGCAGCTTTTTCTCTCAGAAAAATCCAGTTAGATCGTTTGTTGGGTATTGCCATTTTTTTAATGGTGATCGGGCTTTTTATTATGGGGTTGGCACCCAGTTTTCATTTTTATCTTCTGGGTGCAATTATTTACGGCTTCAGTATAGGTGCTACCGGCGTGGGGCAAAATCTGTTGATCGCCGAAAACACTGCACCTCACAAACAGGCCAATGCACTTTCCGGATTGCACGGGCTTTACGGTTTATCTAGCCTGCTGGCACCCTTTCTAGCGTCGCGGGCCCCGGCCTGGTTTGCCGAGCATTTTCCCACTTGGACTTATTTTACCCGTTGGCAGAGTTCATTTATAATAACCAGCGTGCTGGCCCTTATCATTTTACTTTTAATCTTAGCCACGACGGCGGCACCTGAATTTGCAAGCCTTGAACGCCATGACGAAGCCCTCCATGGCAAAAAAAGCCCGATCACAACTTTACTCTGGTTTGCCGGTTTTTTTGCAAGTTATGTGGGGGCGGAAATTCTGGTTTCCACACGGCTTGCACTTTATATGCGTACTTATTTCAACATGAGCTTAGAAAAATCCAGCGATTTTGTTACTGGTTTTTTTGTTTTTCTGTTTTTAGGACGGATGTTTTTCACATTTAAAAGTTTTAAGATTAAATTAAAAACCCAGCTTAATATTTCGTTGGCGCTTTCGTTAACGTCGCTGGTGTTGGGGCTCTGGGTTACGCCTTTTTTCTTAATGCTCATCGGACTGACCATGGCGCCGTTTTACCCCTTATCTATCGTTTACATTTCCGAAATTACCGGTTATCAAAAACGCAGGTTTTTAACTTTTGTAATGGGGCTACAGAGTTTTTACGTGATTTTGATGCATGCAGGGGTGGGCTACCTTACAGATACTTATGGTTTGTTTTATGCCTTTTATGTCGGAATATTTTTACTTATAGGATCCATGCTATGTTTAAATTTTCATCCAAAAATTACAG
>JAYTFA010000036.1:0-4281 GCA_043734765.1 Pseudobdellovibrio sp.
CACAACACCATAATTAAAATTGGTATTGTTATCAAAGGCTGTAGCGGTAGAGCCCGAATAAGAAACAATGAGTTTTCCCGATGTTAAGGCCGGAGATGGCGTAGGTATATAAACCATAGCTGTCGGAGAAGCTCCGGTAGCTGAGAATATAACCGGTCCATTTAAATTTGGTGCATTGACGTGTGGCGTGGCAGCGAGACCACCTGCAGGATTTGATACAACACAATCAGCTGCTGTTGCAGAAGTTAAACCGGTTCTCTGTATAATTCCGATTCTATTCACTGCGGCTGTTGCGCCGGAGTGAAGGTAAATCAACTTACCCTGATTCATACCGGTAAAGGGAGCCATCAAGGTAACTTGCCCGATCAGCGAAGCTGCTCCGGTAAAGCAATTACCGGTAGCTGCCAATGGATTTACCCAAGGATTTGCGCCTGCCTTAGCAAGGCGAACACCCAAAGTATTAAGTCTTTCAGCCATAAGAGATTTACTGAAAATCAGAGTGCCGTCTACATCTTGTGCCATCGAACGAGTGATATGACCGGCTACTGCGGTGAAAGCCGTAGGATCATTAGCGTAAGTAATGTACGTGCCCGGATTGCTTTTATTAATTTTAAAAACTTTTCGATCACCTGTGGTTGTTGCGTTTTCAGTTAGCATTAAAACATAGTCACCTTTATCGATTAACGATTGAGGTACCGTATTAACAGATACGTTCGAACCCAGATTGAGATCTGTAAAAACCTCTGTGAATTTTCCCGTATCGCTGGCCCATTTGGTTACCGCCCGAGACGAGGTGCTTTGATTGTAGGTGGTAATACCGCTTCCGGAATTACAGAGGCCCGATGCCACATAAATAGATTTTGGCGCGGCTACGGACGCGTTTTCTGCAGCTTTCTGACAACTTGAAATCGTAGTTGCTATAGCGGTCAGGGCAATTAAGCCATACAAAAATTTACGTCCCATATTAAGTCTCCTGTTGTATAAAAAATAAATTGTACTTTCTTCAGTACTGTTATCGGTCCGCATTTGGCTGAACTTGAAAATTAATTTTTTGTCATTGTGAGGATTCTTAAACCTGGACTTCCGTACTAATATAAGACGTTTCAATGTAACATAAAAAAAACAGGTATGTTAAAATATGAGACGGGCCTTAAATAATTGGACTCGCATAAATTGGTATTATTTTTATATCATAACGGATGAGGAAACTGTTGAGTAAATTGATCTTGATACTACTTTTATTCAATTACGACTTAGCTCTGGCAGTAACCAGAAAAGGCGAGTTTCAGTCTACCAAGGTAGGGTTCATTCAACAGAATTTTACGGGTGCCGATAAGCAGTCATTTTCTAAAGGTAGCCCTTCGTACGGGGTTGAGCTTTCAATTGACAGTGGCGGTGAATATTTACGTTATTTCTTTAAAACCCGCATAACCAACTCTATCGGCAGTCAGAATTTTCTCAATGGCGCCACAACTTTTTTTTCCAAGTATGAATACACCTCGATTGAACCCGAAATCGGTGCAGCTTTCTTTCCGGTAGCGCGAAACGATAGAGGGCTTAACATTTATTTGTGGGGCGTAGGCGGAGTCAGTTATAATAATTTATCAATTGAAGCTATTCCCGCCATTTCAACTATTAAACCAAAAGCCCAGGAATTCGGAACCGGTTACGGAGCGGGGTTGGGTTTTGAGTTGATTGCATTTACCACTCGCAGTGGAAAGAGATTATTGCTCTATACCGAGGTAGGCTTCAGAGATTATCGCGCCCCATTGGCCGGGCTTAATGCGTTTGAAGTGAGCGGTATGACATTTTCGGCCGGGTTTGGTTTTTAGGCCGAATTTCTTAACCGGCTTTTGCAATTTTTTTCAGATCAATGTATTCCTCGAGCAGAACTTGAAGAGATTTTTTCTGCAGATCACTCAAATTGCAATAATGAATCCGTTGTGACAACCCGCCGGAGGCGCTGATAACATTAGCCTGCAGTTTAACCCGTGCTTTTTGGGGATCTTTCGTCTGTGTGTTGATGACGACAACATCAATAGTAGAATCATAATAATCAAATGGAATTGTATCTTCGAGAAGTGATCCTGAAAGTGAAATGTTTTTAGAGCGGCTTCTGAAGGTTTTTCCCTTTTGAGAGATGAGTAAAATTTCAATTTTCAGTTCATGGCGGATTTCACGTTTACTCATTGGAGTTTTGCTGATTTTTGAAAAATCCAGATCAGGCTTTTTGATATTTGACCAGGTGATTTCATCGCCATCAAAACTTGATTCTTTGGCTTGTTCTAATTGATCCTGCTTGATGATCCGACTGATGGATTCTTCTTTCAGATGTATGCTGGAAAAAGACTGGGTGTCTTCTTTTTTGTGGGATTTGGATTTAGCTGGAATCTTTGTATTATCAATGACATAAGCCGTTTGAGTCTGAGTGGTTTCAAGAACCTCTCGGGCCGTTTGTTCATCTGTTTTAGAAACAGGAACCGTAAAAGTGGAAACGAAATTTTTCTGGTCACTTTCGAGATAGGTTCGGAGTTGCTGCCAGTTTTGCCATCCGGAGGTCCAAATTAAAAATCTTTCCACATCCTGAGGGCGCATTTTCAGAATAGAAGTCTGAGCTTCAGCCGTCGTAAATGGATTCGACTGAATTTTTGCGAATGAATCATAAAATACCCAATAGACATCTGCCATAGATTCCTATTCGGTTGGCTGATCACTTTTTTAAAGCTTGGCCCCCAGATACTAAATAGAACTAGACCTTTAGACAGCTGACGTAATGCTGGCTCGAGAATTCTTTAAGCTGGGGAACATCTGTTTTGCAGAAATCAGACGCGTTCGCACATCTTGGATGAAAATGACAGCCGGAAGGCGGGTTCATTGGCGATGGAACGTCTCCTGTTAAGATAATTCGTTCGGCGCGAGGTTTTGGATCCGGTACCGGTATAGCCGACAACAGAGCTTTGGTATAAGGGTGCTGTGGATTTTTATAAAGCTCATCAGAATCTGCCATTTCAACGATTTGGCCAAGATACATAACGGCCACTCGGTGAGAAACGTGCTCTACAACCTTAAGATCATGAGCAATAAACACGTAGGTTAAGCCTAATTTTTGTTGAAGCTCCATCAGTAAATTAATGACCTGTGCCTGAATTGAGACGTCTAATGCGGATACGGGCTCGTCACAAATAATGAGTTCGGGATTAACTGCCAAAGCACGGGCAATACCCACGCGCTGTCTTTGCCCGCCAGAAAATTCATGAGGATAACGGGATAAATGTTCCGGTCTTAAACCAACGAGATTAATCAGTTCTATAATTCTGTCGTTACGGTCTTTCGGAGAATCAAATAAGTTATGAATAATTAATGGCTCTTCCAGAATAGCCCCGATTGTCATGCGCGGATTCAAAGAAGCATAAGGATCCTGAAAAATGATTTGCATTTTTTTTCTGAGTTCACGCAGTTCGGTTCCGGAAATATGAGTGATGTCTCTGTTTTTAAAGAATATTTTTCCGCTTGTGGGTTCAATAAGGCGAATTAATGATCTTCCCAGTGTAGACTTACCGCAACCGGACTCTCCTACCAAACCGAGAGTTTCGCCTTTTTTAATATCAAACGATACATTTTGCACAGCTTTAACGGCCGCAATTTCCTTTGAAAATAAACCGCCGTAAATAGGAAATCTTTTAACAATATTTTCTGCGCGGAGAAGAGATTCGCTCATAGTGGCCTCGCCTGAGAGGTAGTTTCTGAATTGAAGCAGGCGACGCGATGTGAGCCTCGCAAATTTTCAAGCTGGGGCTCTTGTTGTTTGCAGATATCAGTTACGAACAAACAGCGATCCTGAAAACGGCAGCCCTTGGGTAATTTATAAAGATTAGGAACCAGCCCGGGAATAGTCTGCAGAGATTTAAGACGGGAGCCGGTTTCAAAATGCGGGATAGAGTTTAACAAGCCCTTTGTATATGGATGGCGAGGTCTGTAAAAAATATCTTCAACCGTGCCGTACTCCACAACTTTACCGGCATACATAACGATAACATCTTGGCACATTTCGGCCACAACGCCTAAATCATGAGTTATCAAAATCATTCCAGCGTTAAATTCTTTTTGAACTTTCCGCATTAAATCAAGAATTTGCGCCTGAATCGTAACATCAAGAGCCGTCGTAGGTTCATCCGCTATAAGAAGTTGCGGATTGCAGCTCATGGCCATGGCGATCATGACTCTCTGGCGCATACCACCCGATAATTGGTGCGGGTATTCATAGTATCTTTTATCAGGAGC
>JAYTFA010000037.1:0-2727 GCA_043734765.1 Pseudobdellovibrio sp.
GATATGAATGGATTTGCAGGAAAACCCAATACCGATCCCGAGTTTATACCGATCTATACAGAAACAGATCTTGAAGATGTACTTGAGGTAGCAAATGTAAGTATCGACAAGCGTTCAACATTTTATCAAATTAAAAATGGTGGAAGGGTTGAAGGTAAGCAAATTGACTATTGTTTTGTATCACGTAATTTATCCGATAAATTAGTTAAGTCAGAGACCTTGGTGTATCGATACAAAGACGAATTCGGCTCGGAACTAGGACAACCGAAATCCGTTGATGAAAAACTGAAATTAGCTTCCGACCACTACCCTCTTTTTTTTAAACTTGAAAACATTGAGTATTGATGAGAGCCTTAATAAAGATGAGTCTCAAAAAAACACAGAATTCTGAGTTTAGAATTACCACTTCGACAGTCTATGTTGCATCCGAATCCGACCCAGATCAGCACCGTTACTTTTTTGCATACAAAGTTACAATCAAAAATACCGGTTCAACCTCCGCCCAACTTATGAATCGTCACTGGATTATCACCGATGCCTTAGGCCATTCCGAAGAAGTTCGTGGACCTGGAGTTGTAGGTCTTCAGCCGAAAATCACCGCAGGACAGTCATTTGAGTATGACAGCGCGTGTCCTCTGAGAACTAGTTCCGGAACCATGAAGGGCGCTTACCAGTTTGTTGATGAATCCGGCGAAACTTTTGATATCGAAATTCCCGAGTTTTATCTGATTGCTCCGACCGCAGTACATTAAAAGTCTATTTTTTTAAAATAAATTTAAGAATTCTCGTTAATACATTTTTTTGTTCATTTAATTCTAAATAAGGCTTCACCGCGGAACTCCCCGCTTGTTCTTTTATAAACGGAAGATGAATAAAAACGGAATTCAAACCTTTAAAGTCCGACAGAGTTCTGTAATACAAATCGTTGCAGACAAAAGTTCCGGCAGAAAATGAGATCTCAACCGGCAAGTCATGCTTTCTGAGCTCAGCATAAACTTCATTAACCGGAAATTCAGACATCAAAGCTAAAGGCTCATTTTTTACGATAAAATCCGAAAGCGGTAACATGCCTAATTCATCTCTGTGTTCAGTTTGCACCCAGTTTAAGGCGATTTTTTCTAAGCTGATTTTTTGTCGACCGGCTGCTTGCCCCAGCATAATTACAAATTCGTAGCAATTTTTATGCAGGTGTTCCTTTAAAATTTTGAAACTATTACCGAACTCAACCGGCAGAATCAGTGATGTCACTTCTTCAAAGTCATCTGAAAGATCCGTTGAAAGTATTTCGCTGGGATTAATTTTTTCACTCAGAAAAGGCTTAAAACCGGTTAATAATATTTTCATTACGGGGATCTTAAGAATCTTTCCCAGCCGTTTGCTATTTTTTTATAAACATAGCGTTCATGCAGTCGCCCTATTTTTCCGAACCAAAACTCAATCTCAGTCGGATTAATCCGGTAACCACCCCAATGAGGAGGACATGGAACCGGCTGCCCTTCAAATTTTGCTATGAGTGATTCCAGTTTTTTCTCGATGGCGGCAAAAGATTCAATTTTTTCGGATTGATGTGAGGTCCATGCTCCAATTTGACTTAATCTGGAACGAGTAGCAAAATATTTTTCAGATTCTTCACGTGAAAGTTTCTCTACAACTCCCTCGACTCGAACCTGTTCATCTAAGTTGGGCCAGAAAAAATTAGCCGAAACTTTATTATTACTTTCGATATCCTGAGCTTTGCGCCCCTGGTAGTTCGTAAAAAAAGAAAAACCCCCATTAGACATCCCCTTGTAAAAGACAATTCTAACTGAGGGTTGATTTTCTTTGCTGACAGTAGCAAGTGCCATCGCGTTTGCTTCCGGCACTCCTTTAACTTGAGCGGCTTTGTATAATTTTAAGAAATTATCAATAGGGTCATTCTTAAAATCAAAGCTCATCTTAAATTACTTTTTTGCTTTAGCTTTAACCGGTTTAGGGGCTGCAGCTGGCTTTGCTCCTGGTTTAACAATTTCAAGTAATTCAACTTCAAAAATTAAAGCTGAATTCGGTGGAATGCCCGGACGACCTGCAGGACCGTAAGCCAATTCAGGTGGAATAGCTAATTTCCATTTAGATCCGACTTTCATCATTTGAAGCGCTTCAGTCCAACCCGGGATAACTCCGCCAACTGGAAATTCAGCCGGTTGGCCGCGATCTACAGAAGAATCGAACTTAGTTCCATCAATCAATGTGCCGGTGTAGTGACATTTAACGCTGTCTTCTTTTTTCGGCATAGGTCCATCGCCCTCTTTAATTACAGAGTACTGTAATCCAGAAGCTGTTACTTTAACGCCTTCAGCAGTTTTGTTTTTTTCTAGGAACTCTGCAGATTTCTTTTTGTTTGTTTCGCCTTCTTCTTGTTGCTTCTTCATAGCCATTTCCTGAAGCTTCATCATAGCTTTCTGAATCTGCTCTTCGTTCATTTCAGATTTACCGGTCGTCGCATCAGTTAAAGATGCCGCTAATGTTTTAGCGTCGATTTCGATATTTTGCGCTTTCAAATTCTTACCGATTTGCTGACCGATAGCGTATGAAGCTTGACCTTTATCTGACTTAAGATCGGGTTTATTACAAGCCGTTAAAGTCAACATAAGACCTGCAGCTGCGATTACTAATAGTTTATTCATTTGATGTTCCTTTCATTGAACTTTAAATGTTGTCTTCAAAGTCAAAGCATGATCGAATTCCTTA
>JAYTFA010000038.1:0-4377 GCA_043734765.1 Pseudobdellovibrio sp.
CAGGTTTTACGTTTTCAAACTGATTCTGATGGTCCTACAGAAATCGGTGGCCTGTTAGTTGAAAAAATGTACCGCCGTCGTCCCGAAAAGCTGGGACGTCAGATTTCTTTAAGTCGGTTTGTCTATATGGGTTTAAATCCCGAGCGTTTTGAAGAGCGTATTCTCTGTGAATTAACGCCGCCTTTAACAGAAGAAGGTCGTAGTGAATTCTGGGAGGCTCTAGGCCGTCGATTTACCGGCTTACCATACCAGGAAGCCGATATGCTTTCTCAAACGAACAAAGAATTCATCGAATCTCTTTTTCCTGAAGAAGATATTTATTTAACTTTGTTGGATGCAAAGGCCAGACTCGTGCTGGGTCGTGTAGGCGAGGCCACAAAACCGGCGCAACACCTTCTTGAAGGCATTGGTTTTGAGTATTTGGAAGAAGTAGACCCTTTTGATGGCGGGCCTCATTATGGAGCAAAAACTAAAGACGTTCTGCCGATAAAAATGGGAAAAAAACTTTTATTGAATGAATTTTCCGATCCTAATTATAAAACGCAGGGGCTTGTGGGCTTCGGCTCTGACGATTTCCGATGTGTTATGACCAGTTATGAAATACGTGACGGTGTCGTTTCAATTCCTACAAAATCACGTGAAATATTAAAAGCTGATTTAGATCAGGAAATATTTGTTACTCCATTCAATTACGGAAGAGGGAATTTATGAATTTAAAACCTATTGCTTTTGCCGGTGATTTTATATCCGGTAAATTTATAAAAAATGAAAAATCAGACGGACAATTTAAAGATATTAGCCCCTCTGATTTGAACGATGCAGTTATGACAGTCAGTTATCAGCTGGATCATGTCGATAAAGCCTGTAAGGCAGCTCAAGAGGCTTACCTGCCCTGGGCAAAGCTTTCCTTGAACGATCGAAAAAATTATTTATTAAAATTAAAAGAAATATTTATGGCTCATGAAAGTGAAATGGCCGAAATTATCGCCCGCGACACGGGTAAAGCCCTCTGGGATGCAACAACCGAAGCAAAAGCTTTGGCAGCAAAGATTGATGTAACACTTAATGAATCCTTAAAATTGATAAAAGAGGAACGTATTACCAACGTCCTTCCGCAGGTGGATGGGGTGATTCGTTATAGATCCCGTGGTGTAATGTCGGTTATCGGTCCGTTTAACTTTCCGGCCCATTTGCCGAATGGTCATATTATTCCGGCTTTAATCGCAGGCAATACGATAGTTTACAAACCATCTGAGCAGACTCCTGCCGTAGCTCAGTTCTACGCTCAAATGATTGAAAAAGCAGAGTTGCCGGCCGGTGTTTTTAATCTCGTGCACGGTGAAGCGGAAACAGGCCGTAGGCTTGTGGCTCATGAATTGGTTGATGGAATTTTGTTCACAGGTTCTTACGAAGTGGGACTTAAAATAAAACAAGAAACATTAAATCATTATTGGAAGATTCTGGCTCTTGAAATGGGCGGTAAAAATGCCACCGTCGTTTGGGAAGACGCAGATCTGGACAAAGCCATTTACGAAACTCTTGTGGGTGCATATATGTCGACGGGTCAGCGGTGTTCAGGCACATCACGGGTTATTTTACATGATAAAATAGCAGATCAGTTTACCGAGAGATTCTATAAAGCTGCAAAAAAATTAACAATCGGTCATTGGTCGAAAAATCCGTTTATGGGCCCTCTGATCAACGGCGCGGCTGTAGAAAAATACATTCGCTTTCAGGAAATGGCAAACCGTGAAAGCTGCGAAAGTTTAATGCGCGGCAAAGCGCTTGAGCTGGATTATAAAGGTCACTACGTAACACCAAGTATACATCTGGTAAAAAGTTTTGATCCGAATTCACTGTATCAAAAAACCGAAATTTTCGGGCCGAATGTGGCTATTTACAGATCAAGTGATTTTGATAAAACGCTGGAAATGGTTAACTCAACCGGCTACGGCCTTGTGATGGCTTTATTTTCGAAAAATAAAGAACTATTTGAGACAGCATTATTAAAGGCCCGCGTAGGCTTGCTGAACTGGAATCGCACAACAAACGGCGCAAGTTCAAGATTACCTTTCGGCGGCATGGGTAAATCCGGAAACGACAGACCTTCGGCACACTTTGCAATTCAGTACTGCACGGTTCCCGTGGCCAGCTTAGAAGACCCTACACAACTTGATAAAACAAAATTGCTACCTGGGGTAAATCTTGACTAAAAAAACCAAAGTTGCTTCTTTTGGATTTGTAAGCGTTTCTATTTCTATTGCAGTCGTGCTGTTGTTTTTTGGCTATCAGCTTTTAAAAGCTCCGGTAGGTTCAAATAAAACAGAAATTATTTTTGAAGTTGAGCCCGGCGCCACGCTCAACCAGATTTCCAATGCACTTCAGAACAAAGCGCTGATCCGCAACTCAAAAATATTTCAGATCTATGCTAAATTCAAGGGTTCAGCATCTAAATTTAAAGTGGGCGAGTACTCCCTGAGCCAGTCCATGACGCCGGATGAAATTATGAACATCATCGTTTCCGGAAAGAGCATCACCCGCAATATTACAATTTCAGAAGGCCTGAATTTATTTGATATAGCACAAATTTTTGAAAAAAATAATATCGGAACCAAGGAACAATTTTTTAAACTGGTTTACGATAAACAATTTATTAAATCATTATTGAATGAAAACATCGCAAGCCTTGAAGGATATTTATTTCCGGAGACTTACAAGGTAACCAAATTCGAAGGTACTAAGTCTATTTTAACTCAAATGGTGAATCGATTTTTAGTTGTTTGGAAAGAAGTTGAGCCTGAATCGCGGCAGTTGGGTTGGTCAAGAAATCAAATCGTCACATTTGCGAGCATCATTGAAAAGGAAACAGGGGCAAGTTTTGAACGACCGATGGTTTCTTCGGTTTTTCATAATCGGATATCAAAAAAAATGCGCTTTCAAACCGACCCCACCGTGCTTTATGGGATTGCGGTAAAAACGGGAAAAATGCCGACCAACATAACAAAAAATGATCTACTCACACCAACACCTTACAACACTTACACCATTCAGGGCTTGCCTCCCACCCCCATAGCAAACCCCGGCAAAGAGTCATTGCTGGCTGCCATCAAGCCGATGAAGTCAGATTATTTATTTTTTGTTAGCAAAAATAATGGCACCCACGTTTTTTCTGAAAATATCCAACAGCATAACAAAGCCGTACAGGAGTATCAGATGAATGCGAAGGCCCGCTTGAATAAATCCTGGAAAGATCTCAAGCAAACAACTAATAAATAAACTGAAACTATTTATTAAATTCTACTAAGGGTTCGAAGCTGTGCAGGTCAACATTAAAGCGGTAAGTGTTCAGCCGCAGATTTCCGTTTCGATCCACTGAGGGTGCCAGAATATCAAGTTGACCGTCCTTATCAACATCCGACAAAGCTAGATTCGTGGTATTTTTATCAAGTGTGATGTAAGCGTCTGAATCCTGAGCCAGTTCAAATTTTTGTTTAAAAACCTGAAGAGCCTCGGATTTTACTTCATATATTTCAATTTGAATTCCGGAGGTATCCTTAATTTTCAAAATCAAATACTCCGTTTGTTCAGTACCGTAAAAAGCATTTATCTTTGCTAAAATCACCCGATTATCTTTTGAGAACCAAGATTTGGCTTTGTACTGAATGGACGGCAGCGAGGATAAAACTGCGACACCTACTGCAAAAACCAGTAAAATCACAATATAGCGCGTATTTTTGCTTTCGGATGAAATATCTACTTTATTCATTTTCTTATATATTGTTATAATCATCTGCATGGGTCAAATGAACCGTGAAAATTTTTACAAGATAATTGAGAATCGCAAATCCATCAGACAATACAAATCTCAAGAGGTGCCTCAAGAAGTGCTAGAGCGGCTTTTGACCGCAGCTTCGCATGCTCCTTCCGGCAAAAACCGCCAGAACTGGAGATTCTTTGTTGTTCAGGGTCAAAAACGTGATGAGTATCTGAAGTATTCACAGAAATCATGGCTGGGCATCAAAGATGTTTTGCAGCAGAAACTTAAGCCGTCACTTTATGATTTCACAGAAAGATTTTTTTTCACGTTAGGCAATGCCCCGGTCTTAATTTTTGCTTATTCCCACAACTCATCAGAAGAGCGCCATTACACCAGTATCGGGAGCGTCTACATGGCTGTCCAGAATATCAATTTAGCCTGCCAGGTAGAAGAACTGGGCTGTTGTACGATGGGGGCACCTCTCGAGATCCAAAGAGAGGTAGATCAGTTTTTAGGTGTCGACCAACTTGACGAGTATAAAAAAGGTGAGCTGGAATTACTTTGCGCAATCGTGATCGGTTATCCGGATCATAATCCACCGAAAGCTCCACGGCAGACAT
>JAYTFA010000039.1:0-5947 GCA_043734765.1 Pseudobdellovibrio sp.
AGCAAACCGAGGCCGTACGCGCACTCGGCGCACTGACCGGAAATCAGGCTATGCAACAGGTGAAGGCCGGTCTGAAAGCAATATATCTCTCCGGTTGGCAAGTGGCTGCCGATGCCAACGTGTCAGGGCAAATGTATCCGGACCAGAGTTTATATCCTGTTAATTCAGTTCCTACAGTCGTTAAAAGAGTCAATCAGACTCTGCAAAGAGCGGATCAGATATGTCATGCTGAAAACAATTCTGAAATAGATTGGTTCGCTCCGATTATTGCCGATGCAGAAGCCGGTTTTGGCGGAGTGTTGAATGCATTTGAATTGATGAAGGCGATGATTGAGGCCGGCGCAGCGGGTGTTCACTTTGAAGATCAACTGGCATCTGAAAAAAAATGCGGGCACTTGGGCGGAAAAGTTTTAGTCCCCACCAATCAATTTGTTAAAACACTCAATGCAGCCCGATTGGCTGCCGACGTTATGGATGTTCCGACAATCATTGTTGCACGTACCGATGCCGACGCGGCCCGATTAATTACAAGTGATGTTGATGCCTATGATAGCTCCTTCATTACCGGTGCCCGAACATCTGAAGGTTTTTACACTATCACCGGCGGCATTAACATGGCCATTTCAAGAGGCCTGGCGTATGCGCCTTATGCAGACCTGGTTTGGTGCGAAACCTCAACTCCTGACTTACATGAAGCCAAACTTTTTGCCGAAGGTGTAAGAAAACAGTTTCCGAACAAAATGCTGGCTTACAACTGTTCGCCTTCTTTCAACTGGAGCAAAAAATTAGATGCCACCACTATTGCAAAATTTCAAACCGAATTAAATGCAATGGGCTACAAATTTCAGTTTGTTACGTTGGCCGGATTTCATGCCCTGAATTATTCAATGTTTGATCTTGCTCACGGCTACAACAAAAATGGCATGTCTGCTTATTCGGTTTTACAAAACCAGGAATTTGCAGCTGAAGGCCGAGGCTATACAGCCACAAAACATCAGCGTGAAGTCGGGACTGGATATTTTGATCTCGTCAATACAGTGGTTACAAAAGGCCAATCGTCTACTCTCGCAATGAAAGACTCCACTGAAGAAGAGCAATTCAACGCCGCGTTCGCGCATTAGCCGTCTATTGAATCAAGGGCAACCGAAGGGGTGCTCTTGATTCAAACTATTTGATTTCAACAATTCGACCGAACATATTCTTGGTGGGTTTATAATTATTATTTTACTTTTGTCTGGGAAAATTTATAAATTTTTTCGATAACATCATTCAACGACATCTGAGTGGTATCAACGACCAAGGCATCTTTTGGAATTTGAAGAGGAGCTACTTTTCTGGTTGAGTCCTGCTCATCGCGTTGTTTTTGCTGTACAGCCAGTTCCTTTTCATCAAGACCTAACTCCTGCGCACGTCTTTGCGCACGGTTCTCAGAAGAGGCCGTTAAATAGACTTTTACTTCTGCTTTGGGAAAGACGACGGTGCCGCAATCTCGGCCTTCCGCAACCAATCCTCGATCTACAAATGCGCATTGGCGCTGATGATCCAATAGTGATGATCTGACTTCGGGATAATGACTGATTTTGCTCGCCACATTTCCGACTTCTTCCTGAAAAATAAAATCTGTTACGTCCAGGCTTTTATACCAAACCATTGTTTTTTCCGAAGTCATTTCAACTTTCCAGATATCCGACATGGCGAGCTCCGTAAGAGCTTCTTTATCGGTTAAATCAATTTTTTGTTGAATTGCCACATAGGCAAGGCCACGATAAAAAGCGCCGGTCGAGACCCATGGGATTGCAAACAGCTTCGCGAGTTCGCGGCTTACCGAAGATTTTCCTGAGGCGGCGGGCCCATCAATTGTAATCACGAATCCCATAATTATTCCTAACTGAATGAGGAGAGCCTAACCGATTTCAGAAACCTCAGTCAGCATTTTTTCGATAGCAGAAATCGCTTTTTTATTTTCGTCCATCTGCCCAACAGTCATGCGCATGAAGGTTTTAAAGCCATAATTTTGAACTGGCCTTAAAATAAGGCCTTTTTTAAGCAGGTTGATATGAACTTGCTCTGAGTTACGTTTGGTATCGAATAAAACAAAGTTGGCTTCTGAGGGATAAAAAGGCAGATCTAAACGCTTCAGTTCGCGGTAAAAGTAATCGAGCCCTTCCCAAACTACTTTTTGCGATCGGGAAATGTAATCCATATCGTTTAAAGCAGCAACTCCGGCAACTTGTGCCAGATCACTTACGTTGAAAGGATTGCGAACACGATTGTAATACTCAAGTACATATTCCGGCGCCAACAGGGCTCCTAATCTGAACCCCGCCATACCATAGACTTTTGAAAAAGTTTTCAGCACCAAAACATTGGAATAATTTTTATAAAACTTTGCCGCTTCCTTAAATTTTTTATCTCGTACAAATTCGGTATAAGCCTCATCAAATACCAGAAGAACATCATCGCGATTTCCCAGACGAACGAGGAACTCCTCAAGTTCTTCTCCACCCACCAAAGTACCTGTAGGGTTGTTCGGATTAGGAATGAATATCATTTTTATTTTGACTGTAGGATTACGAAAAAAATGATCAGCAAGTGCCTTTAAATCAATTGTTAAATCTGACTTCAACGGCGTTGTTCGCACACGAACACGGGCCGCCTGCGCACAAATCTGGTACGCAACAAAAGCTGCTTCTGATGTGAGAATTGAATCTCCGGGTTCACAAAAAATCCGAATCAGTAAATCTATAATTTCATTGGACCCGTTTCCCAGGGCCACCTGCGTAGTTGGTACACTCCATTTTTCTGAAATTTTCTGTATTAACTCATAGCCGGATGGATCAGGATAGCGGTGCTGCTGAGACAAAAATTTCTGCACAGCCGCAATAGCCATAGGACTAGGCCCCAAGGGATTTTCATTACTTGCCAATTTTATAACTTCGGTTAATCCGTACTCACGCTGTGTTTCAGAAATCGGCTTACCCGGCTTATACGGAATTAAGTTTAATATTTCGGCGGATACTTTCATTGTTGACCCTTTTCATCTGAATTCATAACATAATGATTACAACAAAAGAAAGCGCGAGTTAAACGAAAAATATGTCGAAACCTGCTATTGCTCTTTATCTTGGCGAATCTTATGCCACTATTGGCTTATTTGATACATCTCAAAAAAACCAACCAGCTCCATTATTTGAAAAATCCATTTTTTTACCTCAGGTTTCACTTAAAAACTTACTTATTCAAACTAAAGTAAAAGTGCAGGAGTTTTTTACGGATTCAGAGGCTCCCATTCCGGTTTATATCGTAACTAAGTATTTGGATCGCTTGAAGCAGTTTCGCCTGGGCGGCAGTATTTCTCAGGTTATCTTAAAGGGGTTTGAGAATTCCTATACATTAAGCGATTCAAAATGTCTGTCTTTGGCTGCAGCTCAATTAATTATTTCACTGGAGCCTGAGAATTGTAACGAAGAATTTTTTACTCAGGAGCTCGACCGCATTAAAAAAATTAATCCTGATCTGAATAAAGTTGTTATATCGGTTCCGGAGGAAAGTATTACCTCCACTCAGCTTGAGCTCATACATAATTTCTTTTCAACAGCCGGACTGAAAATTTTTAGCTGCACGTCCCCACACAATCAGAATAATTTACGTAAAACACTTTTGAATGCCGGCAGCGAAGGTACAAAAGAAGAAATTATAAATGATCTTAAAGAAATATTGGGCGAAAATACGCTGCCTAGCTTTTTTTGCAAAGACAGGTTTGAAGCACAGTTTGAAAATTGCGAACTGTTTACCAGCGCTAATAATTTTTTAGCACAATATATTAAATCCAACAATTGTGAGCATGGTGCATTTTTTGATATTGAATCCTTAAAATTTATTTCATTGCAAAAGCTCAATGTGTGGCAAAGTCCCTGGGGTGCAATACCGATCGATCACTTCAGATATTCTGAACTTTCCATACATCCTTTTTCCGAGGTTAAGCTCGATCACCTGTCTCTCTTGCAAATCGACAGTAGCCTGCATCAACTCGAGCCCGGACCCGTAGTAGCCGGCCGTGCAATCAAGCCACTTGTTATTGATATGTTCTACGATGAACTTTTACAGAATGAATTAGCAAAATCTTTATTTTCGCAGTTGGCTCAGGAAAATTTAAAACAGAAGGTGCAGAATTTATTTTCGGTCTTACAAAAAGGACAGAAAAATCCTTCATTGGCGACTCAGATTTCAGAAGTAAAGAAAAATATTCTTGAAACATTGTACAGTGAGCTTCAATTTCACAGTCACACCGAAAAAACGCTAGTTTTTGGCCCATTGACTGATGTATTTATGCCATTAAAAGAAAAGAACAAAATGAATATTCTGGCGAAACCTTTTTCCTGGACAGAGGAAATTATGAGAGCTGCAAGCACGAAAGCTTCTTTATGAATTTTCTCAATTACCAATCCTATTTGAAAACAATTTTAACGGATTATAATTCGTGCTCTCTTGTAAATGCTGAGGGGGCTTTGCTTTTTTCAAAAGACAATAAACTTGAATTATTAACAACAACCAGGCTGGTTGCTTTTCAAATCGTTAAAAAATATTTAAATCCCAAGCCACTCGATCTTTTCGTGCTGAACGATCCTGAAAACGGCGGCTATCAATATTCAAAATTGATATTTATTTCCTGCCTGGCTCCGAATCTCTATCTAATATGGGATGAGGATTACTATAATATAGATTTTAAAATTCCACCCACTCCTCTTTTTGACCAAGGTACCAAAAATGACTTCGTCTGGCAGGCGCTTATCAATGCTAACAAGTATGCAGCCCAATTGACCACGTTCTTCGAATTGCAGAAGTCTAATATTGATCGTCTTCTGAAAATGAAAAGTCATTTGGATGTTATAGCTAGCATTAAAGCCCAACAGACCTGGTTAAAAGCCACTCAGGAAATATTTTCAACCCAGTTCAGCAACAAAGCTCACGGAAGCTTTGAAGGTTATTGCAAGATTTCGCAGAATCAATTTGTAAAACTGAAATTCTCTGCCGAAGAGAAACAGAACCTTAAATTAATTACTCTAGATTTTACAAATACAAACCTGGCAACTGAGATGCATACCTCGTCTCATGTTATTGAAAGTGCAATTGTAAAAAAGATTATAAATTTTTATAAAATCGGCGATTTTTTTACTCAGTCTATATTAGATAAAATTAAAATAATTCTACCTCCCCGATCTATTGTTTCAAAACCACATGTTTATGGCAGCTTCAATTACGAACTGCAACAGGTGTGCTCACAACTGTGTGATTACGATATACTGCAGCTCAATTTACATACTCGAAAGTCGCAAACAAGTTTTGAGTACGCAAATTTTCTCAATTTTGAAATTCACACAGAGAGTTGCCATGCAAACAACCTGCTCTCAACTCAGGCTGTTCTGCTTAATAATTTTGAAGATTTGATTTCGAATAAATCTATAAAACTGATAAAAATGAAACGTGCAGAAACTGCCTATCATATTCTATTTGAAGTTAATTTGGATTCCGGAATAAAAGTAAATATCAAAAATAATTATTACTCTGAAAGCTCGCAGAACGTATTCAAGGTCAACAGTGAGATTTTACTGAGGGGCGAATTTAATTTAAAGAAAAACGATTTAGTTGAAATTTTCTGGAGCTGATTTTCAGCCAGCCAGCGGAAGTTTCAAAGTAAAACACGATGACGATACACTTCAATCCAAATAGAGACTACCATTATTAGATTGGGCTATGCCTAAAGCAATGCTTAATCCGAGACCGGTTCCCTTGCCTACGGTTTGGGTGGTAAAAAACGGCTGCATTATCATATCTTCTATTTCAGGGGGCACGCCCGGGCCGCTGTCCATAACGGAAACTTTAATAACGCGATTTTGAATCTTTAAAGTAATCTTAATTTTTGGGTGCGGGGTATTTTTACATGCAT
>JAYTFA010000040.1:0-6369 GCA_043734765.1 Pseudobdellovibrio sp.
CAATTTGCCGAAATTGAATGGCTTATAAAAAAACCTAATAAAAGAACGGCTAAGCCAAAAGATATCGTACCGGAAAAACTGCCTTCATTTCTTAAAATCGGTTCCACTTACGAAGCTGTGGTAACCCAGGTTAACGACGATATCGGTTATGTAGAGGTTCAGCTCCCTGAGGTTAAGGGATATATTAATTTTGAAACTATGACCTGGGCCCGTAAACCCAACTTTGATAAAAAATCTGAATTTGATCTGATTAAAACTCCTTCTCAGGCGTTAAAAAAGGGTGATGTCGTTCTTGTTAAAATAATTTCCGAAAATATGCAGTGGCCCAAAATCAAAAATAAAAAACCTATAGTTGCCGGTTATTATCCGGATGCAAAACTGCATTTACAAATAGAGTTGGATCAGGAGCCTATCGTTGAAGGTTCTCTACTCTCTATTGATCAACAAACTCAGGATGTGCTGGCTATGGTGGGCGGCTACAGCTTTTCACGCAATGAATTCAACCGGGCTTTGCAAGCCGCAAGACAAACGGGTTCGGCTTTTAAACCTATCGTTTATGCAGCAGCACTGGACAAGGGCTACAACCCATCGACTCCTCTCATTGATGCCCCGGTTGCTTATAGACAGGCCGGAGATGAAGGCCAACAAGAGGACAAGGTCTGGAAACCGTCAAATCATGAAAAAGATTTCAGTGGCGAAATTATTATGCGAAATGCATTGGTCCGATCTTTGAATATACCTTCAGTGAAGATTGTTGAAGATATCGGAGTGAGTTACGCCAATGAGTTTGCACAGCGGCTCGGTATTTTTTCTAAACTGAACCCTGATTTTACATTAGTACTCGGTTCGAGTTCCTTAACATTGTATGAAATGACGAAAGTATTTTCTGAGTTTGGCCGTATGGGATTAAAAACACATCCGATAATGATAAAAAAAGTTATTGATCGCAAAGGCAAAGTGCTGCTTGAAAGACTGGATTTAGATTCAAGATTTTATGACGAAACGAAAAAATTGGACGACGATTTCGAGGCAAAGAGAAAAGCCTATTTAGAAAATCCTGGCACTACCGGATCCCCTTTTTACTTTGAAGATCCGGAACAATTAATTAAACCGGAAATAGCTTATGTCATTACGGATATGCTGAAAGGTGTTGTTAATGATCCCGGCGGTACGGGCGGAAGAGCCGCTTCTTTGGGCCGGGAACTCGCAGCCAAAACGGGAACCACTAACGGGTACTTTGATGCTTGGTTTATCGGCTATACGCCCAATATTGCCACAGGAGTGTGGGTAGGATTTGATAAAGAGAAAACTATCGGCAAATCAGAAGTTGGTGGAAAAGCCGCATTGCCGATCTGGTTGAGCTACATGAAAGACGCGCATAGCAATTTACCTGTAATGTCATTTCAAATACCCGCGCATGTTAAAATCGTGAAAATTGATGCCGAAACTGGTAAGCTGCCTAATTCGGCTAGCAATCGGGTTATTAGTCAGGCCTATGTAGAGGGAACTGAACCAACAACTGCTGCGAGCCGATCTGAAGAAGCAACAGATCACTTGAAGCAGGATATGGATGAATAAAGAAATACATGTTTGGGGAATCAAACAGAATAATTTAAAAAATATCGAAATTAAAATTCCGATCGGCAAGGTCACGGTTATCTGCGGACCATCCGGTTCCGGAAAAAGCTCTCTAGCCTTCGAAACCTTATTTGCAGAAGGTCAGCGACGATTTATCGAGAGCATGTCAAATTATGCACGTCAGTTTTTAAACAAAGCTCCCAAGCCAGACATTGAAGGTATAAATAATATTCCACCGGCTATTTCAATCGAGCAAAAAAATACAGTTAAATCCAGCCGTTCAACCGTAGGCACAACTACAGAACTCATTGATTATTTAAGATTACTTTATGAAAAGATCGGCGTTCCTTTTTGCCCGAATCATGATATTCCGGCCAGAAAAAACTCGACATCTGAGGCCAGCGATCTGGTTTTAAATAAATTTACAGACCGCCGCGGCTATATCCTCGTAGAAATTCCGAAGTTATCACGGGTATTAGAAGGTAAAAAACTACACTCCCTGTTGTTGCAAGAAGGCTACCTTCGCATCACCACAATTAAAGAAAAAAAACCAAAAAAGAAATCAGATATGACAGTGCTTGAAGTTCAGGACATTGTTGATTTAGGAACTCCGGCGCAAATTAAAAAAGGAATCCCAACGGACACCTTTTATCTGGTTATTGATCGCTTGTCTTTTTCGGCCGAAGAAAAGGGGCGCTTAACCGATTCTATCAATCAGGCCTATGATGCGAGTTTAAAATACACAGTGGGAACGCAAATCCGTCGAGCTTTGGTTGTAACCTCTGAAGGCGAGGTTCTAAAGTTAAGCGAAGAACCCTCTTGTGCAATTTGCGGATGGACACCCCCGCCTATTTCGTCAAAACTTTTTTCATTTAATTCTCCCATCGGAGCCTGTTCTTGCTGTAAAGGTTTCGGCAATATTTTAGAAATTGATGAAGCCAAGGTGATACCTAATCCTAATTTATCAATAGCCGAAGGTGCGATTAATCCGTTTACTATGCCCAGTGCCGAACAGGATAAGAAAGCACTTTTTTTGTTTTGTAAAAAACAAAAAATTGATCTTCAGAAGTCATGGAAGGATTTGCCTAAAGCTCAACGCGACCTGATCTGGAGCGGCAACAAAGAGTTCTTTGGTGTTAAAGGCCTTTTTGAATATCTTGAGCAAATTAAATATAAAATGCATGTTCGCGTTTTTATTTCACGCTATCGAAGCCCTCGATTATGCCCGGAATGTAAAGGCTCCCGACTTAGAAAAGAAGTCCAGACCATTTTTATTACCAATAAAACCATCACTCAGCTCACTGCAAAAACAATTGAAGATATCTATAGTTTTTTTGAAAAGATAACGCTAAGCCCGCATGAAATTGAAATTGCCGGTGAAGTTTTAAAGCAAATTCGCGCACGCCTTAATTTTTTAGTACGTGTGGGAGTTAATTATCTGTCGTTGGACCGTGAAACCAGAACGCTCTCTGGTGGAGAATATCAACGGCTGGTGTTGGCTAATCAGTTGGGCATGGGGTTATCGCAGGCCCTCTATGTTCTGGATGAACCCACTGTAGGTTTACATCCACGCGACAACGAAAGATTGATTTCAATTTTAACAGACCTGAAAGATCTCGGGAACACCCTGGTTATTGTTGAACATGATCATGATGTAATCCGAAATTCTGAAAATATTATAGAGATGGGACCGGGCTCGGGATATCTCGGTGGAAATGTAGTTTACTCCGGCCCCACTGCAGATTTCTATGATTCAACTGAATCCGTTACCGTTCCCTACCTGAAGCCGCAACAGTGGACACCACTAAGAACCGGGCGCCCCGTAGAAATTGAAAACTACCGCTATAAATTAGAGCTCCGTGGCTGCAAAGGGCATAATTTGAAAAATATTGATGTGGAGTTTCCGTTAAATCGCTTGGTTGTTATCAGTGGAGTCAGTGGCTCGGGTAAATCAACTTTAGTCAGCAAAACCCTTTACCCCGCTTTAGCCCGAAAGCTGGACTTAGAATTTGAACCGGTTCAGGAGTTTTCAAAACTAGTGGGTGCAGAAAATGTTAAAAATGTTTTACTGATTGATCAGTCCCCGATAGGTAAATCAGCGCGGAGTTCGCCGATCACTTATTTGAAGGCTTTCGATTCTATCCGTAGTTTAATGGCGTCTACCACTGAAGGTAAGCAGCGAGGCTATACTCCCGGCACATTCAGTTTGAACGTCGACGGCGGAAGATGCCCGGCCTGCCGTGGTACCGGTTACGAAGAAATCGACATGCAATTTATGGATAACGTTATTCTTCCGTGTGATGTATGCGATGGAAAAAAATATCGCCCTGAAATATTAGAAATTCAATTTAACAATAAAAATGTTTATCAAATTCTATCCATGACTGTTGCTGAGGCCATGAATTTTTTCGTGGCTCATCCGAATATCCGTAAACCTTTATCCGTTTTAAAGGAAGTGGGTTTGGATTACTTAACGCTGGGCCAGCCCGCAAATTCACTCAGCGGAGGCGAATCTCAGAGATTGAAAATTGCTAAAGAGTTATCGCATGTAACTCAAAAAGCCACCCTTTACATCCTCGATGAGCCCACAACAGGGCTGCACTTCAGAGAAGTGGAATTGCTCATGAAAGTCTTGCACAAACTTATTGAGGCCGGTGGATCGGTTATTGTCGTCGAACACAACTTAGATGTTATTAAAAATGCTGATTATGTTATTGATATGGGACCGGAAGCAGGCAAAAATGGTGGGCATGTAGTTATGGCCGGTACCGTGGAACAACTTATCGCGACAAAGAAAAGTTTGACTGGTCAGTATTTAAAAAAATATGTGGGAATGTAGCAATGCCTATCGAATTGAAGTCGACATTAAAAGAACTTTTTGCGTTTAAAAAGTATTTATTTATCGTTGCATTCACGGGAGTCACTTACGCAGCCAGTAAAAGCTACGTTGCTATATTTATTCAAGAATTGATGGATGCAGCAGCAACACACCCTGAAAAACTGGCTTCTATGGCGTGGATAGGAGTGGCTCTTGCCTTTTGTATCGGAATAAGTCGGTATTTTCATATTTTTCTGATGAATTTAGCCGCAGAAAAAGTTTCACAAAATTTACGACAAAAACTACAGGCCAAATTTATGCGGCTTAATCTTAAGTTTCACAACAACTATGCAGCCGGTTCCGGCGGGCTCATAAGCCGAACGATGAATGATATCCGCATTGTTCACGATGGACTGAGACTTTTTGCAGACCTCTTTAGTGCTCCGTTGTTGTTCGTCTTTTTAATCCGTAATCTTTTTGTGCTGGATACCAGATTAACCGTTTACATTTTGTTCATTACACCATTGTTGGCCTTGTTTTTAAAACAGATTTCAAAAGGCATTCGTAAATATTCTATTTTCGGAATTGAACAGCTCGAAAAAATAACTTCCACCATCAAAGAATCGTTAGACGGAGTCCGAACTATCCAGGCCTTTAATTTAGAGAGTCGGATGGAAAACAGGCTCAAAAAACAAGGTACGGAATTTGTTGAAATGCGCAGAAAAGTACATGCGCTCATTGAGTCCATGGGCCCAATTACCGAGTTTATTGCAACATTCATGATTTTAGGAGTCGTGTTTTATTTTTCTCAGAAAATATCTGCAGGTCAAACAACGGCAGCGGCATTAACCGGCTTTATTACAGCGCTTCTGCTCGTTAACGAACCTATTAAAAAATTCCAGGAAGCTTATGTTCGTATTCAGGAAACACGCGTAGCGGCGGCCCGCGTATTTCATATTCTTGACGAAAAAAGTGAAATTGAGGAATCTGATTTGGCCCTCGGGTTTCCGACAGTATGGAATTCTATTGAATATAAAAATGTTAATTTTTCATACGCTGCAGAAAATTTAATTCAAAATTTCGACTTAACTATTAACAAAGGTCAGGTTGTGGCTTTTGTTGGGGAAAGCGGCAGTGGCAAGTCGACACTGGCTAATTTACTGGCTCGTTTTTATGATCCGCAATCCGGTGTAATTCTAATCGGAAACAAGAACATCAAAGATATAAAGCTTTCTGAACTCAGAAAAAATATCGGCTTGGTTTCGCAGGACGTCTTTTTATTTTCTGATACCATCGAAAAAAATATCTTAGCCAATAACGAATTGAGTAGTTTCGAACCGGTTGAAAAATCTGCGAAGGCGGCTCATGCTCACGATTTTATAATGCGATTGCCACATCAATACCAGACTCAGACCGGCGAACGCGGTAACTTGCTATCCGGGGGCGAAAAGCAGCGCGTAGGTATTGCCCGTGCCTTTTTAAAAGATGCGCCTATATTGATTCTTGATGAGGCCACCAGTGCTTTAGACTCCATCAGCGAAGAACAGGTGCAAAAAGGCCTAGAGACCCTTATGAGAGGCCGCACAACCTTTGTTATTGCCCATCGCCTGTCGACCATTCAAAACGCGGATTTGATACTCGTGCTCAATAAGGGAAAAATTGTTGAGCGCGGTACGCACTCCGAACTGCTATCTAAAAAAGGTGAGTACTCCCGGTTATTTGAAATGCAAATGAAGTCCTGAATTAAACCTAGTTTAACTAACTTCCGTAAAGTCTCACTCTGAGACATGTCTAATATATTTTCGACATTGCCTAAAGTCTGTATAAAAAGTTGACGATAACTTCTTTGACACTATTTCATAAAAGGAGCTCGACATGATTAATTGGAATGATTTCGAACACATTCATGTAATCAAAAAATTAAAGCATATTTTAAATTCTTGGTGGAGTGTAGACATCGTTTTTACAGATGA
>JAYTFA010000041.1:0-2870 GCA_043734765.1 Pseudobdellovibrio sp.
CATCGGAAAATTTTAGACGTTAAGAAAATAAAATTACTTACACCGGATCCAAGACCTATTGAAGAGGCCCTGGAAATCATTGGATGCAGTGAACATCAATATTTAGCAGAATGTATTCGGAATGGAACAATGCCTGAAGGGCTTATTGAAGAAAACTAGTCGCCGAATAATACTTTTTTAGATTTTGTAGAACCTTTTGTTCTTAAAGCTGCTTTTCTTTTAGTTCCAGAAGCTGCTTTTTTGTGTTTACGAATCAGTTCTGTTTTTTTCGTTTTAGATGCCACTTTTTACCTCGTGATTAATTTTTAAGCTTATAATAATATAAATCTCTGTTTTTCTATCAAAAAGGAATACCTAAGTCAATTAAGTGCTTATCTTCGGATTTATCCGCTGTATTTGAAATATAGGCATAATGAAGCCCGAACTGAGGCCCTGAAAAGCCTACTCCGGCCGTAATGAAGTCTTTTGCGAGCACTTTATTGGTCTGGTAGCCCAATCGAAACACAACCCAATCATTAATATAGTTCTCTAAACCTAGCATATAGACCAAATTATCAGTTTTGTTATCAGGGCCCGTTTCCAAATCAAATCTGAATCTGGAAAAATTCTGGTAGGTATAACTGAATCCAATCGCCATTGTTCTCTGAACTTGTAAGCTTTCATCAAGTTTAATGGGAGTAGAGCTCACTTTGTTGGCCACAAATCCTATCCCGAAATTTGTAGCTGCGGCATAAGTCAGTGCCAGGTCTAAAGATGATTGACGGTATTTCTGTTCAATAGCATTAGAAAAATAATTCGTATATTCCACCATTGAGCCCGTGGCACCAATTGCAATTTTTTTCCAGCGTCGTGAGGCAAAACTCAATCCCAACTGTTGTGTGTCGATAATAGTGTTATGACCCTTAACAAACTTGATTGCGGCCGGCAGATAAGAATCTTTACCATTATCTGAAACAGTTAAGGCCCATTGATCCGGAGAATAATTGAATGTAAAATTTTTGGTGGGCATGTCTGAAATTGTAGCCGGATTCAATAAAATTCCATCAACAGGCTCAATTGCGCCTCTTCCGGTTCCGCCCGTGGCTGTTGAGACCGCGCCGATTGTTGCAAAGGATTGCGGTAAAAAAATCAACGAAGCGGCTAAGAGTAAAAATAATTTTTTCATTAGATCAATGCTAGCAGATAAAATTTGAGAGTTAAATACAAAGTTACGGATTAAAAGCTGGTGCTCGCCCTTATGCAAATACTTGCGTACTGCGCACATCGACCTAGCCTACGCGCATCGTCGCCGACTTTATTTCCGATATAGGAAACGCCCATACGGGAAAAGCGCGACAGATAACAATCAAATGCCGGATCGTACTGAACTCCAACATCTACTAAGGGAGCGGTGGCAATTAAGCCTGCTGTTGGCAGGTAACATTCGGTTTTTTTATTAACAAGGCATAACACCGGATTTGTTGTACGGGTGGCAACGCTGTAGGCCGCATTAGCAGCGTAAAAAAGTCCGATACCCCACAAATCCTCTGAATAATGTCTTCGGATATTTTTAACTTTTGCGGCAATGCTCGGAACCTGCAGGTCTGTGGCAATCAGTTCTGAGCAGGAAGGCTCAGCAATTTTTTTATTATTGAAGTGATTGGTTTTCATAATAACCACATTTTCACAAGTCCAAGAAGCACCCGCTACTAATTTTCCATCATCCAGATTTTTTTCAGTTATTTTGCTTAAAATATTTTTTTTCCAGCTTGATTTTGCCGAATTTTTTGAAACAAAGCTCAACTCGTACCCTCTTCCAAAAGCTTTTTTAAAATCTGTTTCTGTTTTTCTTTTCGGAGAATTTAATCCCTGGCTGGGTGTCGTATCCGCTGATGAAACTAAAGCCGGATTTCCGTAAGTCACTGCTAAAATATAACTGAAAGAATTAAACTTCGCTCGCACGTTATCAGAGTACTCTTCCCCTGCGCCCAAGCCGTCATCCGCTTGTGGAACCGGCGGAAAACTCGTATCAAAGGCATTTGAATACCCCAATGACGCCTCTAAGGCCTCGGGGGTTCCTTTAGTGCCCACATTATAAATGCGTGGTCCCTCCGAAAGAACCGCTCCTCCCGCGCCGAATTGTACATTTTTTGTGATCGAAGTTAATACCGGATCTTTCGCCAAAAGCGCTCCTGCATAAATTCCGTCGCGATTTAAAGTAATTGTGGCCGGAACTCCAGGGTCAACAACATCTGGCACAACCCGCAGATCAGAAGTGGTTCTTACCGCATATTGTATTTGTAGATCTTTATTTGATTCCGAATTCTGCAGAATAAATTGAATTTGAGATGGCGTAACCACCGTATTCGGAAAAGTGGGGTCTACATTCTTTGCGATATACTGCAGGAAATCTGATTTTAGCTTAAGACCGCCCTTAATAGCCCCACTCCCATTTGAATCTACAAATCCTTCGTTGGCACCAAACTTAATACCGTGTATTTTTCCGGTCTGATTCAACCCGGCGCCAACACATGAATTGTAGGAAATTGTATCCAGTGCCAAGTCGTATGCAAAAGGGACTTTATCCAGAACCTTAACTATATTCTCTTTATCTGTAGAACGAGCAGACAGCAGGCTTTGGCCTCTTGGGTTACCACAGGAAGACATCATAAAAACAGCAATCGCTGCAGTTCCAACTGATATTCCTTTTACAAGAGCAGAATTTTTCATCATATACATGTTAACACATTCTGTTAGTTCGTTCTTAAATTACTCAACTTCTTGTCTCATTATGATATATTTTTAATATGAAAACATTTCTACTTTTGCCTGTCTTGACAATAGTCCAGCTTATTAGCGTTTTTGCTAAAGCCTACGTCCTGCCTCTCGAC
>JAYTFA010000042.1:0-11938 GCA_043734765.1 Pseudobdellovibrio sp.
CCGAAACCTGCAGACACGACTATAGAGCCGGACGAAGAGCCGATTGCCAGATATTCAGAACTCAACAATATGGCTCCTCCGTCGGATCGACAATATAAAAGAATGACCCGGAAAAAAATGGAAGAAGAGTCTGAATTGTACAGCTCGGCCGGATCTTTGTGGAAAATGGAAGGTCAGACGAGTTACTTGTTTGCAGAAAATAAACATAGACGCGAGGGCGATCCTACCAATATCAAGATGGAAGGTGCCGCTTTAAAAATGATTGAAAACAAAGTGGCGGTTATACAGGACTTATTGAAACAGCTTGAAGTTCAGAAAAACAGAGCGGATGAAGATAGTAAAGTTGCAGAAGCAGAGAAAATGCGTTTAGCCCAGATTGAAGAAGAGAAAAAACTGCGCGCGCAAAGAATTGCAAGCGGTGAAATTGTGATAGACCCAATGGAAGAATTGCAGATGAAGGAACAGGCCAAAACCGTTGAAAAGAAAACGGCAGATGGTCGAAAGCCTGCAAATACCGCAAATAAAAATGATAAAGAAGACAAAATAGATTTAAAAGATCTTGAAATAATACCTTCGAAAATTGTTGAAAAAATGTCTGATGACACTTACCGGATTCGTGGTCAGCAGTATTTAACGATTAAGAAAAAACCCTACAAAGTCATAGCGACGGCTTTAATCAGAGCTGAAGATTTTAATGATGGCGGAGTGAGCTCCAATAAACTTTTGGATGCACAGTTCGATGTGATTCATGTGAAACGGGCAGGAATGAATGAATAAAATACTTTTTGCAATATTGAGTTGTCTGACAGCGGTCAGTTCTGCCGCTAGATTAAAAGATATCGCCAGTATCCGTGGTGTCCGTGAAAATCAGTTGATCGGCTATGGCCTGGTTGTCGGATTAAAGGGAACCGGAGATTCAGGTTCGGCCTTAACCGCAAAATCATTTGCGAGATTGGTTGAAAAGCTGGGCGTACAATTAGACGGCAAAGATTTACAGAGTAAAAATGTAGCGGCCGTAATTGTAACGGCTTCATTGCCCGCATTTGCAAAAGCCGGGAATCCGCTGGATGTAACGGTTAACAGCATCGGTGATGCAGGGTCGTTGGTCGGCGGTACTCTTTTGCAGACTCCGTTAAGAGCTGCCAATGATGAAGTGTTTGCGGTGGCCCAAGGCGGTTTGTCAGTGCTGGGTGATGGTAAAGATCTGCACACAACGGCAGGCCGTATTCCAAACGGCGCTATGATTGAACGGGATATTCAGGTGGATTTTGCATCAAGAAAAATGTATCGAATGACTTTGCATAATGCAGATTTTACCACTGCGGCCCGTACTGTATTAACTATTAACAAAGAACTCGGCGGACAGTACGCCATTGCAAAAGATGGCGGAACAATCGACATTATTACGCCATTTGCCTATGAAAATAAAGGTGTTGAACTGATGGCAACGATTGAAGCTATCGAAATTAATCCTGATCAGAAAGCGCGTGTTTTAATTAACGAAAAAACCGGAACTATCGTTATCGGAGAAAAAGTTAAAATTTCCAAAGTTGGACTAAGTCATGGCAGCCTAACGTTAAAAGTATCTGATGATAAAAATAAAAAGAACAAAGAGTCTGCTGATGATAAAGTTACTGTTCTGGATACAGGTGCGAATGTTGGCGATTTGGTTCAAGCTTTAAATAAATTAGGTGTTTCACCTAAAGATTTGATTTCGATTCTGCAATCCGTAAAAGCCGCAGGAGCTTTACACGGAGAGCTGGAGACGATGTAATTTTTTTTTCATAAATTCTCATGGATGAGAGTTTATGACAGAGGGAGGGTCCTTAAATTTCATTTAACCAGGATGGTCTAGGTGCTGACTATGTTAAAACAACCTCGCAGGAAGTTTCACATCAGAATGGCAAAAAACAATCAAGGATGATCGTTTCAGTCGTCACTTGCACTTAGAAAAATCGCACGGATGCGATAAAGAAATTAACGGACACTCCCCATTTTTTTAAATTAATAAGAGGAATCCATGAGTGATATAGGAAAACTCAATTCAATGCACCCAATCCAGCAAGGTCCTCTTGCCGAAAAAACAAATAAGGTTACCGAGGAAAAGTTCCGCGAAGTATCAGATCTTTACGAAAATTATTTTATTCGTGAAATGATGAAGCAGATGCGCGCGACAGTTCACGAAAGTGGATTCATCAAACAGAATAATGCTGAAAAAATTTTTCGTGATCAGTTAGATGATCAGTATGCGGATCAATGGGGAAAAGCAGGCGGGATAGGGCTCTCAAACCTTATCCATGATCAGTTAATGGATAAATACGGGCAAAAAATGGGATTAAGACCCGCTTTGGAAAAACCTCAGGGTCCGCTCAGTCTGGATCAGAAATCGGTTTTTGCAGGGATTATAGCTAGACCCGAGGCTGTGGCTTCGTCTACGGAGCCGATCACTTATAAATTTCAATCACCGCAAGGTGAAAAATCAGAACTCAAAAATCCCTGGGCCGGAACTTTGCTAGATAAAAAATACGCGGAGATGGATCAGATGCAATACAGGATTCAGCACGACAATGGGCTCGAAAGTCTCATTTTGACACGTGGAACAGGCCTTGGTCCAGAGCATAAATTGTCGGTCGGTGACAAAGTACAGGCTGGACAACAGTTGGGGTGGCTGAGCTCAGCAAGCCCTTTGTTTTGGACTGTTAAGCCAAATGTCTCAGAATGATTTGGTACAATTGTCTCTCTATGATACACTATTCAAAGGTTGGAGGTTCTAGATGAAGATTACCCACAATAAGGTCGGACAAAATATTAATACTACGGATGCTAAATCTGAAAAAACTTCAGATGCGGCAAAAACCGGTGGCGTAAATAAAAATTCCAAAGCCTCAGATTCAGCTGCCGCAGATTCCGCAAATTCAAATTCGCAGGCGACAAACGTTGAATTATCACAGCGTGTGCAGGACATTAAAAAAATAAAAGAAATTGCGAACAAAACTCCTGATGTTGACTCTGCAAAAGTAGAGAAATTCAGACAAATGATTGCTGAAGGCAAATATAAAGTTGATGCGAAATCTGTTGCCGACAAGATGGTTGATGAGCATATGAAATCCCGCGCAACCGAAGAGTAAATTTCAGTTTAAAATGAATCAATAGCTTCAAGGATGAGGCCGAAAATGAAACAGAAAAGTTTTGAAATATTAGCAAAAAATCTAGAGGAAATGACAAAGCAATATCGCTCGTTGCTTGCCTGTGTAAGAAATGAAAAATATTTACTCATTCAGAGTGACGTTACAAAATTAAATGAAAGCAATGTTTTAAAAGAAGAAATCCTTTCGAATATAAAAAATCTGGAAGCACAGAGAATAATTTATGCCGGCGAATTGGCGCAGTCCGTAGGAATCGATCCGCATGAGCCCCGATTGCTCGATATCGCAAAAACAATTGGTGGCGTTGAAGGCGTAAAGCTGAGAACAATTCATTCATCTTTAGATCTTTTAACCAAACAACTCATTGAAATTAATAAAGACAATGCCATTTATGCGGAGTCGGCACTCAGTATTGTGAACTCCGCAATGGATAATATTAAAGAATCACTTATGGGGCAGAAAACTTACCAGAAAAAAGGAAGTTACCAGCAGGGTTTTGATAAGTCAGGGCACTTAGTTAGCAAGGAAGCTTAACTCAATAAGGAAAGGCACGGATGGCCAAGATACACGGATTGTTAGATATTGGTCGTCGGGGAATGGCAGTCAGTCAGACAGCCCTTACCACGACGTCACACAATATCGCTAACAAATCTACTGAAGGATTTTCCCGTCAGCGTGTAGACGTCATGACCAATCCTGCTATCGGCGACGGAAACAAAAGAGTCGGTACCGGTTCAAGATTAAGCGGAGTCAATCGCACTAATAATCCCTGGATCGAAAGACAAATCGAACGTGAAGGTTCAAATTTAGCATTTTTAGAGGGCAGATCCGGAGCTTTGCAAAGACTCGAATCAACATTCAATGAACAGTCCGTAAAAGGACTTAATAATTCGATGACCGAGTTTTTCAACGGCTTCAGAGAGCTGGCAAATAATCCCGAAAGTTTAACAACGCGGACTGTGGTTCGCGACAATGCCAATGCACTCGTAAAAAACTTTCAGGATATGGATCGTCAAATAGTAACTGTGACCAATGAATTGAACAGTGTCATTGCAACCGGCGTGAAAGAAGTGAATGCTCACAGTAAGGAAATTGCAACGCTGAATGAAAAAATTCATTCACTTGAGATTACCGGCGCTATTGCCAATGATGAACGGGATCGACGGGATTTATTAGTTAAAAAATTATCTGAAAAAATTGATATAAGTTATTCTGAAGATTCAACTTCCGGAATGATCAATATTACGGCCGGTAAAACGGGAGTATTAGTTACCGGAACATCAAGTTCAGAGCTGAAAACCACGAATAATGAGAACAATCAAACACAAGTTATGTATGAGATGAGTGCCGGCGGAACACGTTCGGACATCACGGAGCAATTTAAGCGAGGCGCACTCGGTGGTGCGATTGAATTAAGAGATGGTATGGTGGCAGGATTAAGAGACGATCTTTCGGACTTATCTTACAACATTGCGAGCGAAGTTAATAAAGCTCACCTCGAAGGTTTTGACAGATACAGCAAGCAGGCTGTTAATTTTTTCGAGCTTCCGCAGGATGGAACTTTCGCCATTGAAAATTTAAAAGTAAATGATGCTATTAATTCAGATGTGGGGCGTATTGCAGCGGCGGCAAGACCGAATGCTCCCGGTGATAACACCACGGCCAATGTAATTCATTCTTTGCAATTTAAACCTGTTATGGGAGAAGAGCGCACCTTTACTTTTGATAATTTCTATAACTCTAAAGTGGGCGAAGTGGGCGTGATGAGCCAGAAATCGCAGGCTAACCTGGAGTCGCAGAAAAGTATTCTAGACCAGATTAAGAATGTCCGTGAAGGTGTTAGCGGTGTGAGTCTGGATGAAGAAGCTCAGAAAATGATTGAATTTCAAAAATCCTATGAAGCCTCTGCAAGGGTGATTCGTATGGCAGATGAAATGTTTGATACCGTACTCAACTTAAAAAGACTTTAAATGGTGGAATTAAGCAATGCGTGTAACTGATAAGATGGCTCAAACTCAAGTTTTAAACAATATTCAGAAGAATCGTTCTGAATTAGCGCAATTGCAGAATCAGGCCGCAACCGGGAAAAAATTAGCAACACCATCCGACGACCCTATGGGTACAACTAAAGTTTTATCCAACCGTACAGATCTTAAAAACTCCGAGCAGTTTGAAAAAAATATTTTTTCTGCCAAGATGTTTCTGGATACAACAGAAGCGACGCTTTCTCAGTTAGGGGAGGCGATAATCCGCTCAAAAGAATTAGCTTTGCAGGGGGCCAGCGATACGGTGGGTGACACACAAAGATCCATGATTGGTTCTGAAATAGGTCAGATTTATAATTCTGTATTAGAAATGTCGAATCGCCGAATTGGCGAAAGATATTTATTCGGTGGTTTTAAAACTCAGGCAACCCCCTTTAATCGCGATGGTGAATACCAAGGTGATGATGGCGAAATGAAAATTCAGAATCAACAGGGTAACTTTGTTGCGATGAATTTAACGGGGGATCGGGTTTTCTTGGGTCGTGCTATCGGCAAAGACGATTATATCCGTCAGCCGGAAGCTGTTCCGTTAAGTACAGATCAGTTGCAGGAGTATAAGCTTTCTGAAGCTGAGCGCGAGTTCCAGAATAATCAAAAGCTGGCAGATCGTATTGAAACCCGCGGACCCGCATCAGTCGGGCATGTGCAGACCTTAGGTAAAGTTGATCCGGTAACAGGTGGTGCCGGGGTTAATATTTTCAGCCTCATAAGAAGCCTGGATGTGGCTCTGAAGACCAATGATAAACTTGCAATACAAGATGCCCTAGAGCCCTTAGATCAGGCATTGAATCAAATCAGTCTGGTGCGTGCCGAAATCGGCGGACGTGTTAATCAACTTTCGGTTACCGGAGATGCGCTCCAGAAGTCGATTATAGACAATAAGACTGTCACATCACAAATTGAAGACGCGGATATGTTCCAAACAATGTCAAACCTGACAAAGACAGACACCACGTTAAAGGGAACGCTTGAAACTTCGAGCAGAATGCTGAACAACAGCCTTTTGAATTTTCTGAAGTAAGATATCAATTTTTTGTTAAATTGTAAGATCATGACAGAATATATGTAGACATATTTCACATAACATCGAAAAGAACCCCACTCCCCTTGACTTTTGTACCCATAAGAAATAACTAATCCTTCGCTGAACACAACCGATAAGGGTTTAATGCTGCTGACAAGGAGATAGTCATGCTCGTACTTACAAGGAAGTTAGGGGAAAGCATCGCCATTGATGACCACATCAAAATACGCGTTGTTCAAATCAAGGGTAAACAGGTACGCCTGGGCATCGAAGCCCCAAAAGATACAAAAATTCACCGCGAAGAAGTATATATGGCTATTCAGGATCAGAACCATCAATCGGTTCAGGTGAGCTCCGATAAAATTAAAGACATTTCTAAACTTCTTAAGCCTGAATAAAGGCTTTCTGAAATAATCCACAGCGTCAGTCGGAATAAAATTGATAAGACCTCGATTTAAGTCCAGAATTTATTTAACCGTAATGGTTATGTTTTTTGTCTGAATGTTCGGGGGGGTCTTGGATGGTTATAAAAACAACTCGTTTTGGTGAGGTTGAGCTGAACCCAGAAGATATTGTCACTTTTAACGAGGGTTTGCTCGGTTTTCAGAATCTGCGTCAGTTTGCTCTTTTAGATGATCCAAACGATGATATATTTGCCTGGTTACAAAGCTGCGAACTTCCTTCTATAGCTTTTCCTGTATTAGAACCAGAGCTTTTCGGACACAAATACAGTGCAAGTTTAAGCCGAACTGATTTAGAGGCTCTAAAAATACAAGTCGGACAAGCTCCCGCATTTTTAAGTATCATTACAATTCCTGATGATCCAACCCAGATGACCGCAAATATTAAAGCTCCAATTGTAATCAATTTAGCTGAAAAAATTGCCCGTCAGTGTGTTCTGCAGGATAATCATTTAGCAATCAAAGAACCGATTTTCACAAAGCTGCAAAGCCGTGTTGTGCAAAATCCACAAACTCCTATTAAGAGCCAGGGGCGTCAGTTTGATATGACAACTAAAGTGTCCGACACATCTAAAGGTTCCATTGACCACGACGTCTAATTAGCTGATCCTGCTTCGATGTTATTTAAATCTGTGTTGTTCTCACAAGCTGAGAATTTAATCTCCATTGGTAAAACCCGAGTTATACAGTCTGAAGATCGCCTGCAATTAATCAACGAGTTGGATCCCCAAAAAATTCCTTGGGATGAATCCAAAGTAAAATGGACTGATAAAAAATCATTTTTAATTTCACTTTTAAAAGTTTCGCGCCACAATTTTTTAAGAGCTATAAGTTTTCAGGTATTGGGAAGCGCATTCTCATTTGCCACACCGTTTTTGGTGCATGCCTTTATTACCAGGTTACAAATTGCAGATTTCAGCCAAACAAACATTGTTGAACTTTGTCTGATAGCTTTAGGTTTTGGTCTATGCGGGGCCGGCAACGGAATTTCAATACAGCATTATTTTTTTCAAACTCTCAAGTTTAATCAGATTGCCATAAATTTAGTAAATAAAAAATTATTCTCGCATTCTCTGAAATTGTCGTCTTCGGGCAAAAGCAAATATCAGGTTGGGGATATTGTTAACTACATGAGTTCTGATTCTGATGCGATTTCTGAAGCTTGTATGACTTCAATAGATTTGGCGAATTCAATTATCTTATCAATTGGATGCACGCTTACGCTTTTTTATTTTTTAGGGTGGTCCGCTCTGGTTGCCGTAGCTGTAATGGCTTTACTTATTCCGATGACGGGATATCTTTCGAAAAGTTTTATGCATCTCGAAGAAGAGATGATGGCTCATCGGGATCAGCGTATGACTTTAATGACCCAGTTATTGAGCGCGATTCGTGTTGTAAAATATTTTGTTTGGGAAAAAAGTGTTCTGAACGAAGTGGGTGAAATTCGCGCCAAGGAAGTTAATGCCAGATATAAATTGGCCTTAGCGGAAATATCCTGGGGTTTAATTTACACGTCGATCACCTCCATAGTTTTATTTTTGGCGTTGCTGACCCATGTTCTGCGCGGACTGCCGATAGATATGGCTTTGATCTTTACTTGCATTTCCATTTTTGGAATTATGGAGGATCAGTTCGGCGGACTTTCCAGATTTATAAGTCGCTTTATTAATGTCGTTGTCAGTGCCGATCGGATTACAAAATTTATCCAGTCCGATACAGTACAAATCAAAGAGCAAAATCACTCGACTGCGGCGGCGGTTGCAATTAACGACCTCACTTTCTTTTACGAAGAAAGTAAAAAAATATTTTACGATCTTAATTTATCGTTAAAAAACGGCCAGTCCCTGGCTATTGTGGGTCCCGTAGGAAGCGGTAAAACCACTTTGCTGAATTTAATTTTAAGCGAGATTCAGCCCCAATCAGGTGAGCTGCTTTTTGCATCTGATTCACTAACGAGATCCTATGTTCCTCAGGATGCCTATATAATTAATGCAAGTTTACGTGAAAATATTATTTTCGGGCAAAAAAATGTAACGGAAAATGATATTCAGCGTGCTCTGAAATTATCGGCATTGGAATATGATTTGATGGCTTGGCCTTCGGGGCTGGACACCGAAATCGGTGAAAAGGGTGTCAATTTATCGGGCGGCCAAAAACAACGCGTGAGCCTGGCCCGCGCGCTTTTGGCCAAAGCGGACTTAATCCTGCTGGATGATCCTCTGTCTGCAGTGGATCCCGTAACTGAAAATTATTTATGTGATTATCTCTTGTTCGGCGAATGGAAAGATAAAACCCGTGTTGTTGTTACGCATAGACTGGGTTCGGTTTCGAAATTTGATAAAGTATTATTTCTGGAAGAGGGAAAACATTTTTTAGGCACCTATGCTGAACTGATGACGACGAGTGTGTCGTTTCAGAGATTTTTAAAAACTCACGAAGAAAATTTAGCGCTTGAAAAAAAATCAGGATTGCAGACTCAGCAAAATGTAATGACCCATGCAACGGCCAGCGGCGACTCCGGCCGCCAGACGCAGGACGAGGACCGTGCCATCGGTGCAGTTGAAAAATCAGTTTATCTGAATTACCTCAAAGCCCTGGGCGGAAAAGGTCCTAAGCAAAAAAGAATTCTGATACTTTTATTTTTGGGGGCGGTAGCTGTGGTTGCGGCGCCGCTGATTCAGAAAATCTGGTTATCACAGTCTGATAAACTTTTGGATTTTAAACCCTTACAGATTATTTTGATTTATGGTGCTTTGGGAATGTTAACCATGCTAGCGGTTTTTTTAAGTAATTCTTTTTGGTCGAGACGGGGAATTGAGGCGGGAAAATTTTTTCACGACCAGATGCTCAGGTCCATTCTTTCAGCCCCGATACGTTTTTTTGACAGCACACCGGTAGGAAGAATATTACAGCGATTTTCACGAGATGTAGAATCGGTGGATATTCATTTGCAGTGGAGCTTTGATCATACCATCCACGCTTTTTTTCATATTACAGTTTCATTTGTTCTGATCATCGTGATTCTGCCGCTTGTTTTAATCGCGATAATTCCGATATTTTATGTTTACTATAACCTTCAGAACAGTTACCGCAGGGTGGCTCGTGAGATCAAAAGATTAGATTCAATAGCGAGATCACCCAGATTTGCTCATTTTAAAGAAACCCTCCAGGGATTATCTGTTATTCGTGCGTTCAATCAGTCGGATTGGGCGATGAATCAATTTTATACAAAGTTAAAATACTCAACAGAGATGTTTCACACCCATTATATGGTCAATCGTTGGTTCTCAACGCGCCTCCCGCTCGTTGGTGCGGGTATTTCGGCGTCGACCGGGCTGATGGTGGTTTTTTCAAGCTATCACGGCTACATCGCCGCAGGGACCGCAGGGCTTGTAACCCTCTATGCGCTTGATTTCTGGCGACATTTGAACTGGGGAGTGCGGATTTTTTCAGACCTTGAGTCCAGAATGACTTCCGTTGAAAGGCTGGAGTTCTACTGCGATTTACCGGCTGAAAAAAACTATATAGGCCAAGCGATGGAAGTTGAAGAGTCTTGGCCGCATTCGGGAAGCCTTGAGTTTAAGAACGTAAGTCTGAAATATGCCGATCATCTGCCGCTGGTTTTAAAAAATGTCAGCTTTAAAATTGAATCCGGTGCAAGGGTTGGGCTGATTGGGAGAACGGGCTCCGGAAAATCAACGATTTTTCAGAGCGTTTACCGCTTTGTAGATATCGTATCCGGTGAGATACTTCTCGATAATAAATCAATACATCAAATTCCCTTAAAGCGCGTACGAAAGAGTTTGGCAGTTATACCTCAGGATCCTACATTGTTTATGGGAACGCTGCGAAGTAACATTGATCGCTACAAACAGGTAAGTGATGAAGAAGTTTGGGTCGTTTTAAAAAAAGTATCGCTTGAAAACTTTGTAAAACTTTTGCCGAACCAGCTGGATTTTAAGGTTGCAGAGAACGGCACAAATCTGTCGCAGGGACAGAGACAATTGATTTGTCTGGCACGGGCTCTTTTGATGAAGGTTAAAATTATTTTTCTAGATGAAGCTACGGCTAGCGTGGATGTTGAAACGGACGCCCTTGTACAAAAAGTAATTCGTGAATCACTGGGCGGCATGACTCTGATAACGATTGCTCACAGGTTATCAACATTGGATGGCTATGATAAAATTATTGAACTGAATAGCGGCGAAGTCGTAACTTAGAAATTACAGCCCTAATACGTAATTTAATTGTGTGTTACGGCCGCTGTTTTTACCGCTGGCTAAGGTTTCGATATCGATAACGGAACCATCGTAATACTTGCATACAGAAATTTCTTCGCCATCAAAAGTTGTCAGCTTAGTCATGTTTTGTGACGAGCAGACCTGAACACCTTTTTTATAATTATACAAAGAAAGCGGGGCTTCAATGCTTGCATCTTTATTTAAAATATCAATAGACCCAACCAGCGTTAAGCCTAATTTACACAATCCAATCTGATCGTCCAAGGTGTTAACAACCATGAATTGTCCGCCAACAACATTGCAGGCTCTGATCTGGGGATTTTTGGTGGCGAAAGAAGCCGCGCTCGTGAAAACTATTACAAAGAATAATGCTGATATTTTCATTTGTGCCTCATGTTAAAGGATGAACCCAGGTTTATATTACATTTGATTTTAAAAAACCAGTTTCATTTATTGTTTCAGATCGTTTGTATTATTTACAAACGATCACCCACGCTCGAATGTTTGAAGTTAAAAACAGAATGACGATGTTCCGATTGGGTTAACTCATTAAACCAAATGTTCTTTGTTTTTAACGACGTGTATTACAAAAACCCGTGAGCACGGCCTCATTTTGAGCTCACAAAAAATATCGATTATAATTTGCCTTAATATTGAGCATTTCGCTTCAGACTGCTAAGCTTAATTTTCCGGTTAAATAATTAAGCCTTTCTCCTCCACTTCAACCTTCAAATTCTTATCAGGAATGGCATCCCGGACAATTACAAAAGGAGTTCTCATGATTAGCGAATTCAAATTCGTCTGTTTTCTTGTTATTTTTTCTATATTTATGGTTACCGGCTGTGCGAAGAGTACCGACATCGTCACGGGTTCGACCAGCAAGGCTGCTACCGATTCGTCTGGTGCATCTGGTGCAATAGCGTCAGGCAAGATGTTCGGAGTCACAATAGATTCTATAGGTGATATAGCGGGAACAGTTAACTCATTAAAAAGTTTGGCATCTAAGCCTACAACACGAATA
>JAYTFA010000043.1:0-3153 GCA_043734765.1 Pseudobdellovibrio sp.
ATCAGCAGCATTTCCCTTCCCGAATCATTCAATGCAAATGAAAAAACCGATCTCGGTAAAGAACTGGCTAAACTAACGGCTCCTTTCATTGAAAAGCGAAAAATCAATAATGAGCAGATCAACAAAATCTCCAAGCTCTCGACCCATCAGAATGCTGCGGTTGACTGGGCTCAGTTCAGTATTGAAAAGTCGGTTGCTCCTCAGGTAAGTTACCCGGATAGCAAAAAATTAAACCAGTACTACCCGTCTGAAGCGTCTGCTGGTGACGTGAAAAAATTCATCCAGAATAAAAAATATGCAGAAGCTGAGAAAATAGCACGCACGCTGACGTCCACCTCTGAAAAAAGAGCCACCGGCCTCTATTATTTAAGCCTTATTGCGGATGCCAATCGCGAATTTGATAAAGCCCTCTGGCTCCTCGAAAAGGCCTCGTCGCTTAAAAACACAACGCTGATTGATTATCAAAAAGCCAAAGTTCTTTATTCTGTCGAAGATCTGATCAGTGCTTTCAATTTATTCGAAAAAGTTTTAGACATGAAAGATATCTCTCCGGAAGTAAGAATTATCATTGCTATAAAATCCTTCTCAGATGGGGATTATCTTAAGGCCAGTGATGAATTTTCTAGATTATCTACGGAGCAGCTTTATACTTATGGTGTGGACATAATACATATTGAATCAACATTATTAAAAGGCGACTCAGCACAAGCATTGAAACTTGCTGATCAGTACGCCTATTATAAAGCGGATCGCCTGGAGCTGCTTCTGGAACAGGCCAGAATATTCGAGCAGTTTGCTGTTAATAAAAACACGGCTTTACAGTTCTATCAGAAAGCCCTGACAAATTGCAGTAATTCAGATCAGCAAAACTGGCTCAGAAAAAAGATCGCATTCTTAAAAAGTAATAAGATTAATCAAACAATGTCGTACGTAGGTGGAAACAAATGAACTGGATAATTATCATCCGGCATAAAATGGAGACTACCTATGAAACGGATTTCATATACGATCATGATTTCTATCGGGTGCCTGCTTTTCACCGCTAAAAGCTTCGCAAAGAACATCAAGATCAGACAGACACAGGAAGTAAATTTTTCAGAAATGAATTTGAAGGGAACTATTCGAAACCCTGACGGCGCTTACCTCGTGCAAAAAAAGGGTCTTAAATTCTTACCGCTTTATAATGTCCAAAAAGACTTGGACCAAAAAATTCGTGAAGCTTCACTTTACGTAGACTAGTTTCAGGAGAAAAAACAATGAGTGTTTTAAAGTTATTACAGAAAACAAATGATGGACGTACAAAATCCTGGAAGCTGGACGGCGCTACTGAAATGCTGACATTCGGAACTTCGCGAAAAGCGAAGATTTTATCCATTGATAATGACGTAAGCAGTTTTGAGTCTGTTATCGAATACAGAAACTCGGAGTGGCATTACATTTCGTTTTCGATTGATGGCAAAAATAAAGCTGCCGATAGTCTTATTCAGCAGGGAACTGAAATCAAGCTGAACAGTTCCACGCTTAAATTCAACCTTGTCGTTCAGAATCTGGAACTTCTGAAAAATGTGGAAGCGATCCGGCTTTCAGGCCAAAAAATTCAACAACTGGTGCTTGTTACTAAAAATGACAAGATAGTGAGTCTGCACGTTAAAGATCCGTCCAAACAGTTCAACATTTATTCTGACGGTAAAATTCAGAAACTGAATTTGCCGCTGACAGATCAGTGGAGCACAAACGAACTGGCCTGTTACACTATAAAATCCAAAAAGATAAACACTGAAGATTTAAGTCAGTATCAGAACATGGCTGCAAATCAGATAATGGATAAGGAAAGTAAAACCGCGGTAATTGCCACTTTGTCGGTTGTTTTTCTTTTTATCGCAATCTCTCTGTTTGTTCCTCGCACCGAGCCCGATGCACCGGTGGTTCGGGCTCAGTCCGCAACTACGATTGTTGTCAAAAACGACGTTAAGAAACAAATTAAAAAAGATAAGCCGGCTACGAAGGCCCCTCTGCAGGAAGTTGTTCAGAAAAATTCAGGTTCCAACGGTGGCGGACGCGTTTCCGCACTTCTCAAAGGTTCGCTTGGCGTAAGAATTTCACAACTGATCGGAAAAGTCTCGGCAACAGAAGCGCGAACTGCAAACGTTCTGGTTACAACTTCAGGTGCAAAAGCCGGCGAAGGTTCTTCGGGGCGCGCGCTGGCAGCTCTGGGAAAGGTTGAATCTTCAGGGCGTAACTGGAACGGTGAATCCGGCGGTTCGGGCACCGGAGTTTCAACCGCAGGCGTAGGCGGAGGTCGCGGCACCAAAGGGCTCGGCGGCGGCCTGGGGCAAGGTAAAACCGGCTCCGGCGGAGTTGGTCTTATCGAAGAAGAATCTGAAATTACCGGCGGCTTGGATCGTGAAGTCATTGCTCAGTATATTAAAACTCAGCTGGGCCAGATCCTTTACTGCTATGAAAGACAACTTTCAGCTAATCCCAATCTCTACGGAAAAATTGCCGTCAAATTCACAATTTCCGGCACCGGAAAGGTTGAGACCCAGGCCATCAACGATACCACTCTGAAAAATGGTTCAGTGGAATCCTGTATCCTGAGCAAAATTTCCAAATGGAAGTTTCCTGAACCCAAAGGTGGCACCAAAGTTTTAGTCACTTACCCATTTTTATTTAAAAGCACTATTTAACAAGACGTTAAATCGAAATCGACAACACTAGAAAGCATAGGAGTAGCGAATGAAAATTAAAAAGATAAATTATAAAAAAGGTTTTGTGATCATTATTGTTATGAATTTGATATCACATTTTGCCTACGCACAGACACCGTCAAATGATCGAGTTGATCTGAAAAAACTCGAAGATAAATACTGGGCGGCTAAAGATGATGAATACGGGGTTATTCAGAACAGAACCTTTTCAAAAACCGGAAAAATGTATGCCTCTCTGGTTTACGGGCCGCTCATCAACGACCCCTTTGCAAAAGCAAAGGCCACCGGAGGAATGCTGGGCTACTTCATAAATGAGGACTTCGGTGTAGAGTTAAGTTATTTAACGTACGGGTCTGTGCAAAACGATACAGTGAGCTCTTATGAATCGCAATTCGGCGGAGCTAAACCCGATTTTAATCTGGTTAAGGCGTCAAAAGTTCTTTCA
>JAYTFA010000044.1:0-1709 GCA_043734765.1 Pseudobdellovibrio sp.
AGTGTTTTGAGAGCGTCCTGACCAAGATTTATAACAATTTCTTCACTCATCTGTTTTTCCCTTTTTTAGAAGATTATCCGAAACTTCTGACCATAGAACCAATAAGCAAAGTCCAGCCATCAACCAGCACGAACAACATAATTTTAAACGGCAGAGAAATCACAATTGGCGGAACCATCATCATACCCATGGCCATTAAGACACTCGCCGCCAGGATATCGATTATTAAAAAAGGTAGAAAAATAATAAAACCTATCATAAATGAAGTTTTGAGCTCAGATACGATAAAGGCCGGAACCAGTACTATTGTAGGAACATCAGCTCTGGTTTTCGGTTTTTCAACTTTTGCTAGTTTTACAAATAATGCCAGATCCTGATCCCGGGTTTGTGTGAACATAAATCGACGAAGCGGAACCAAAGCATTTTCAAGAGCCTGGTCCTGTCCGAGATTACCGCTTAGATACGGCTGAACTGCTTTTTGGTTAATTTCTGTAAAGGCAGGGCCCATTACAAAAAAGGTTAAAAATAAAGATAAACCGACCAAGAGTTGGTTCGGAGGCAACTGCTGCACGCCCATGGCTTGTCTCAGAAAAGACAAGACAATCAAAATCCGAGTAAAGCCCGTCATCATAATCAGAATCGCAGGTGCTAATGTAAGAACCGTCAGAACTAAAACCATTTTTATGGCATTTACAACTTCCGTCGGATTCTGAGTGGTTTTAAATCCCATATTCAATGTCGGCAAAGTAACCTGAGCAAAAGCCCAAGAGCCGAATAGTAATACCGCAAACGGGATCAGAGTTCGCAAAAATCTCACGAAAAACTCCGCATCGATTTTATTTTTTTGCTGACTGTGTCTGTTACGCCGGCGAACGAAAATTCTTCATCGAGTTCGTCGATCATACTCTCGTTAGCCGCAGCTTTTTTAGTCATTGTTTCACTGAAAGTTTTAGGCATTTCAGCAGGAACCTCATCGTCAATCAGCGAAAGTGACTTGATCATTGAAATGTTGTTTTCCGTAATACCGATTAACATGGATTCACCGGCTACATGAATAATGGCCAGACTTTTCTTCGGGCCAAGGTAATGCTGAGTCAATACTTTGATCTGCATATTGGATTTGTTAATGGAATTTGAAGTTTTATACTTTCGAACGTAATAATAACTGGCTCCCAAAAGAGCAATAACAATAAGTCCTGATGCCACAGCTTTAGAAGTGGCAGATCCGGTTTCCGTGGTTTTTTTATCAGCTGTGATCGAAAGGGGAATTTGATCTTCAGCTAATTTGATGGTCTCTACAACCGGTGGTGCCGCGGAGATATCTGCTGTTACAACAGTTTTTGCCGTAAGCTCAGTTTCCTCACCATAGGATAAACAGGACAAACTCAATATAAATGCAGTTATTAAAACTTTTTTCATCATTTCAACTGCTCGATTCTTTCTGACGGAGAAATAATATCTGTCAAACGAACACCGAACTTTTCATTGACGACCACGGCTTCACCGCGGGCAATCAACTTATCATTGACTAAAACTTCCATCGGCTCCCCGGCAAGTTTCATCAATTCTATAACTGAACCCTGAGTAAGGTTTAAAAGTTCACTCACCGGCATTTTTGTGCGCCCGAGCTCAACTGTAACTTTTAACGGAATATCCAAAATTAAATTTAGATTTCTGTCTTTTACGCTTGATTGAACACTTACGCTTTC
>JAYTFA010000045.1:0-4935 GCA_043734765.1 Pseudobdellovibrio sp.
ACCTTCAGAAATTATTTTTATCGCTGGGGCTGAATGAGATTCCGGCGGGTTTAATCGGTGCGGGTAAAATTAATTGCTCTGGTACTATTCAACCCGAGCCGATGTCCAATTGCAAAGTTGAAGCTGATGTAAAAAATATCTGGGTTAAAGCAGAACAGAAAAGCAAGAATTTTATTCTGAAATTGAAAGAAGGCAGTTTAGCCGGGGATTTTAAATTCACAAAAGAGGCCTTAACCTACCAATCCAATATTCAGCTTGGCAAATCAAAAGGCACCAGTTCCGGACGCCTTGATTTCAAAGAGGGATTTAATTTCAAGTTTGCAACCGATCGTTTAAACTTTGATGACGTTGAATCGCTGGCGGGGTTAGATATCAAAGGCGATCTTAAAATCAGCGGAAGCACACAGGGCGACTCGAGTTCCGGTGTCATCGACGCGAAGATTGCAACCCTTAATACTGAAATCGGCGATTTTCGACTGGGTGATTTTAAAGCAGATTTAACCTACAAAAAAACTCAACTTAAATTCAGCGATTTAACCGGTACAATCGGAACTTCCGACTTTACCGGAGACCTTAATTTTAATTTTAGTGAAGGCACGTTAGCCGGTAATATAAAATCACCGAATCTGAACGGCGATGATGTTCTACAGATTCTCAACAAAAAGTTTTCGTTGCCTTTTGAGCTCACCGGAAACGGCAAGGCCGAAGTAAAGCTCAAAGGACCTATTGATTTCTGGAAACTTACTTACGAGCTGACTTCTGAATTCAATAATGGCTCAATTGCAGGCGAAAACTTTTCCCGCCTTGATCTCAATCTCTCCGCCAACGGTGAAAATATAACATTTAAAAAAGTTCATCTTAAAAAAATAAAATCTGACATTGCAGTAGAAGGTTTTATCAATGTCATTTCCAAAGAACCGCAATTCAATCTCAAAATCAAAGCTAATCCGATTTTATTGGAAGAAATTGATCATGTTATCAGTTATGCACCGGCAATCGCCGGCGTGGGTTATGCCGAAGGACAAGTTACCGGCCCGCTGAGTTTTCCGGAAATCTTCACGAATTTTACATTGAATCAGGTTTCCTATGACAAAGTTGATTATCCCAATTCTCAGGGCAAAGTCACAATTGACAAAAACTATCTTAATTTCAGCGGTCAGTTTTTCGGCCGACAGATTCAGGCCGATGTCATCTGGCCATGGAATCAAAAAGACAGTTTCTCACTGAAAGTTTTAATTCATGATCTAAATCCCCTGTTTCTGCTACCCCTGGTTTCCATTCCCCAACCGACTTCAGACTTTAACTCAAGATTGAACGCCGAGATCGACCTGGTTTCCAAGAATCGTAATATTTCCTCTGCCGAAGGCTATGTTAAAATCACTGATTTTATTCTCCAGCGAGGTGTCCAGATATTAAAGCTTGAAAAACCGAGCAGTCTTGTTTTTAAATCCGGACTTTCTCAGATGGATGCGATCAGTTTAAAAGGAAACGACAGCTTCCTCAATATCAAGATGATTCAGAACTCGTCCAATCATGTACGACTTAACGTAAATGCGGATTTACAACTGAGAATGTTTCATTTTTTAGTTCCCTTTGCACAATCACTCTCCGGCAACCTGGTTCTCAACAGTCAGATCCTATTTAAAGACGAGGCTCTGGAGCTTTTTGGCGACGGGGAACTGACCGATGGATATGTTTCGCTGAAAGGTTTTCCTCAGCCCATTGAAAACGTCAATACCCCGATTGAATTTTCAAAATCTAAAATATTTCTGAGTGATATCACCGGACAACTGGGCCAGAGCGACGTCACCGGCATCGGTCAAATTGATATTCTGGGCGCTAAAAATATCCAGGTGAATCTGCGAGCGGTAGCCGATAACATAGAGCTGAACTTTCCCGATAAAATTTTAACGGCAGGCAAGGCCTCTGTTTTATTTACCGGAAATTGGCTGCCGTATAATTTAAAAATAGATTATAAAGTTTCGCACGGACTTGTTGAAAAAGATTTTGATTCCGGCAGTAATCAGTCGCAGACGCTGAAAGCCAGTTCATTTTTACCTCCCAAGCAGATAGAACAACTCACCCCTTCACTGGCGCTGGATGTTACTGTGGATGTTAACAAAGGCATCATCATTAAAAACAAGCTTATCGAAGGCGAAGCAACGGGACTACTGAATATTTCTGGCAGTCCGGAATCCCCTATAATAACTGGAAAAATTGATATAAAATCCGGTTCCAAGCTCATTTTTAAAGATAAGCCTTTCAACATACAGGCCGCCTCCATTAATTTTCAACAAACCAAAGAAATCAATCCCGACATTTATATTTCGAGTAATGCTCGCATCTCAGATTATGACATCAACCTTTTGGTTCAAGGTACGGCCAAAAACTTATCTATTAAGCCCACCAGTCAGCCACCGCTTTCAGAACCTGATATCTTTTCGTTACTCGCACTCGGCGTCACATCACAGACGGATCACAACCTCACCTCAGACACGCAACAGAAGCAGACAGGTTTAGAGGTTCTCGCCGCCATCAGTAATCAGTCTCAGCTCAATAAAAAAATTCAGGAAAAACTCGGACTTACTGTTCAACTGGCTCCGTCTATCGACAGTACCAAAAATATCGCCGTGCCTAAAGTTGTCGTAAGTAAAAAAATCTCCGACAAACTCAACGCGTCCTATTCAAAGCCTTTTACTGGTAATGATCAGAACCAGGAAATAAAACTGCAGTACCTTTATAACAGCAATTTTTCGGTCCTCCTGAACTACCAGAATAAAGACACCATTCAACAAGATCAGATTTCAAATACCAACAGTAACAGTAAAGGCATTCTGGGGTTCGATCTCGAATACCGGGATGAGTTCAAGTGAGAATTTCTTCCCTTGCAATTTTATTGTTTCTCACCACACTTTTGCCCTCGTTGAGTTTTGCAGCGGAGAAAAAGTATTCAATCAGTCTGAAGGACTGGCCTCAGGATATGGCGGCAAAAATAATCAAATTGGCGCCGGAGATCACCGGCAATGACCTGAGTGTTGAGAATTTAAATACTATAATCAAGAAACTCGATATGAACCTGCACTTCACCAGCCTCAGACTCGTCAAAAATAATTCCGGCAACGATTTGTTATTGGTCGGAGAAATTTCCCCGGAAGTAAAAAAAATTACTTTTGATGGCTTGTCGACAATAACAGATAGCGAAGCCCTTGTTCTGATGGGCTTAAATGTAACAAATATTTTAGATGAAGAAAACCTCAGGGCCGGAGTCGAAAAACTCGGTCAGTATTTTCATGATCTGGGGTACCGTTTTGCCGAGGTCAGCTACGCCATTACCTCGGATTCCTCCATTGCAAAGAATATTAACTTCAGAATCAATAAAAAAGAAAAAACAAAACTGGTGGATATTCAAATTGAAAATCTCGGGCAGCCGCAGATTCAAAAGACTATCGCAAAAAATCTTCAGAAAAAATATCGCCTGGCCACTCTCAATCAGGATACTTTAAACAAAATTTCTGCAAAATTAAGGGGCCTGTTGAGTACAAACGGCTATTACACAACTCAGGTGCCATCTCCGCAAATTATCTTTTCCGCCGATGAACTTACTGTTCGGGTAGTTTATAGTTTAAAGCCTACTCAACGTTATCATATCGAAGTCATTAATAGTCTGCGCGACCATATCAGCCTTGAAGATGACGTGCTCAAACTCAGCACTTATTATTCAAAAGATCAGAACATGGCCTCTGATCTGGCTGAAAAGCTTAAGGCCTACTATGTTGCCGAAGGCTATCCACATATCAATGTTCCTACATTTGAAAATAAAAAAGATGACCGTATATTTCTCTACCTGAATGTGGAGGAAGGGCCCTACACTGAAATTTCTGATTTTCATATTACCGGCCAATACTCCCGCGAGGAAAATTTTTATAAAAAGAAATTTTTTGAACTGGCTTCGGCCAAAGTTCAGGAAAAGGTTTATCTGAAAGAAGATATCGAACTGGCCGCAAAAAATTTGCTTATTTTTTTGCAGAATGAGGGTTTTGTTAATGCAAAATTAACCCGCGTTTTTATTTCCACCGAGCGTGAAAATCCGAGCAATGGAATCGTGCTTATTCAGCTTGAAGAAGGGCGCCAGGTGCGGATATCAAGTATCTTGTACGAAGGCATCAGCGAAAGTAATCTTGCACCGCTGAAGCAGGTCGCCAATCTAGAAATCAACCAGAGTTTGAGTCTTTTTCAATTGGAGCTGACCTTATTGAATATTAAAAACTTTTACGAAAAATCAGGTTATATAGAGTATAAGTTGCTCAACGAGAATTCAGATTTGGTTACTTATTTTGATAACAATGAAAAAATGGATCTGAAATTTAATATTCAGGAAGGACCGAAAGTTGAAGTCCAATCCATTATTATTGATGGTAATACCAGAACTAAAGATAAATTAATATTGATCGAACTTGATTTTAAAGTGGGGGATATTTTAAATCCTGCAAAAATTGAAGAGTCTATTTCCCGATTACAGCGAACCGGCCATTTTAATTCCGTGGAAATAACCACGCTGGAAAAAGACACCAGCGTTTCCCAGCGTTCCGTTATCGTAAAAGTTGTGGAACGGGATCCCGGCATCAGAGTTCTCGGGGTGGGGCTAACGGATGAAAATAAAGGAACTTTACATGGTTATGCCGGGGTGGCTTACCGAAATTTCGAGGGCTGGGGTATCGGGGCCTCGTTCAGGTCGGAACTCAATTACAATTTTGCCGACATTAAATATCTGGAACAAAAACACACTTTCGGATTCGTTTTCCGTATTTATTTGATACCCGCGCAAGGTTTAGAACCAGCGCTACCCGAGCCAACACCATTTCAAACGTTCGAATTAATAAAGTCACTGAGGCCAATTCAGCGGTCTTTTCTCTTGAGCAGGATTTTACATCCCAC
>JAYTFA010000046.1:0-5625 GCA_043734765.1 Pseudobdellovibrio sp.
CTTTCGGCATGTTTTCATTTTTAGCTTACAACGTAATTGGATTAAAAGAGGGTGCCTCGGATATTTAAAACACTTTTTAGGCCCGGTTCTTTGGTTGGCCCCGCTTATGCTAATTATTGAATTAATTTCCCACATTATCAGACCACTAACATTAGGTTTACGTTTTGCAAATGTGATGACTGGTGATCACACCGTATTGTCTGTCTTTTTGGGGCTTTTCCCGATAGGGCCGGCAATTCCGTTTTATGCGATGGGGCTTCTGGTTTCAACGATCCAGGCTTTCGTCTTTACATTATTATCAATGGTCTACGTGGCTCTTGCAACAGCCCACGACCACTAAAACACAAAAGGAGATTTTATGAAAAAGGTATTATTGTTTGCTGTAACTACATTGGCTTCAGCAGCGGCATTCGCACAAGAAGCAGCGGCAACAGCAGCAGCTAACTCAAATACATCAAGCGCAGGACTTGTGGCAATTGGCGCAGGTATCGCAATTGGTCTCGCCGTTTTCGGCGGAACATCTGCACAAGGAAAAGCAGCAGCTGCCGCACTTGAAGGTATCGCACGTAACCCAGCAGCTGGTGACAAACTATTTACTCCACTAATTTTATCTTTAGCTCTTATCGAGTCTTTAGTTATCTTGGCGTTCTTAGTTGCATTCATTAAAATTCCGGCAGCTAGCTTCGGATTCTAAATTTATAAATTTAAATTTTGAGAAAAAGGGTCCTATTTGGGACCCTTTTTTATTTACTAGAGATACTGATTTACGACGCTCATCACAGCATCTTGTATTCGGACCAAGCCTGCTTCTGTAGTTGATTCAAAGCGCACAACCAACACCGGTTGAGTGTTAGAGGCTCGGGCCAAAGCCCAACCGTCCTCAAAACTGATTCTGATTCCATCAATTAAATTCACTGTGATATTTTTTTCAGAAGTTTTTGTAAACTTCTCTTTTACTTTTTCTACGATTAATATTTTTTTTTCTTCTGTCGTGTCTATTCTGATTTCCGGAGTGTTGTAGGCAGGAGGCAGGCCATGCAAAAGTTCAGGAATTGTTTTTCCGGTTTTAGCGATGATTTCGCAAAGTCTTAAGCCAGCATAAGGCGCATCGTCGTAACCATGATTTCGATCTGCAAAGAAAATATGTCCACTCATCTCGCCGCCAAATGGCGCTTTTTCAACTTTAATTTTTTCTTTTATCAGACTATGACCCGTCTTCCACATAATGGGTTCGCCACCATTTTTGGCGATGTCATGGTACATGCGATCCGAACACTTAACGTCACCAACAATCTTGGCGCCTTTTTTCTGCAGCAAAACATCGCGCGCAAAAATTGTCATAAGCTCGTCGCCATAAATCATTTTTCCCGTATGATCTACAACGCCGATTCGGTCTGCATCGCCGTCGAATCCGATCCCGCAAACAGCTCCGGTTGCGAGAACTTTCTTGGCGAGATCTATTAAGTTTTTTTCTACAGTTGGATCAGGATGATGATTCGGGAAGTTTCCATCCGGTTCTTCAAAAAGAATTTCCGGGTTAAGTCCGGCAACGTTAAATAGCTTTCTTACGATACTACCACCGGCCCCGTTTCCACAATCCAAAACAACCTTAATAGGCTTCATCTGCCCGAACTCTTTTTTATAGCGTTCTAAATATTCGGGATGAATATCATGATTTTTAACGGAACCATTTCCAGAAATAAAATTTTCAGATTGAAGAATTGATTTTAAAGCCTGAATTTCATTTCCGAATATAGTGGTTTTGCCCAGCGAAACCTTGAATCCATTATACTCCGGAGGGTTGTGGCTGCCCGTGATCATAATGGCGCCATCGAGATCAAGCTGAAAAGTAGAAAAATAACAAACAGGTGTTGTTACAAGGCCCAAAATAATAACCTCTGCCCCCGAATCTTTCATTCCCTGGGAAAGTTTTTCGACTATTGCCAGCGAGGATTTGCGCGCATCGTAGCCAATTGAAAAACGTAAACTTTTTTTCCCTGTTTTACCAAATACATAAGAAGTAAATGCTTTACCGAGTTTGTAAGAGAAATCTAAATCAAATTGTTCATTATAAACACCACGAATATCATATTCACGAAATATTACCGGACTAAACATCTTAAGCTCCTGTTAATTTTATAGCGAGTTTTATAGCTTCCAGCATGGAGTTGGAATTAGCTACATTTTTATTAAAAATATTAAACGCTGTTCCGTGGTCAACGCTTGTTCTTACAAACGGTAGGCCAAGCGTTAAATGAACACCAGACTCTTGCCCATGGTGCATTTTAAACGGGATCAGGCCTTGATCGTGGTAAAGACAAACAAATACGGAGTATATGTGCCAATTTTTTTTAAGGAAAGCAGCATCAGGTACCAATGGACCATTAACGCCATTTGGTAATTTTGCGAATAACAATTTTTCAACATCTCCGATTAATCCATTTTCACCGGAGTGTGGATTTAGCCCTAAAACCGCTATTTTTTTTTTGGAGTTTATTAATTTTTTAAAATTCCGCGCCGCCTGCAGAACGGGGGCAAGCCCCTCAAGCCGTAGTGAACCCTCAATTTTTGCAAAAGGAATATGGTCCGTAGCAAGAAGCACGTTAAAATCTTTTCCTATAAATGACATATACAGCTTAGCTTCTGGAAACATTTGTCTAAATATCCCCGTATGACCTAAGGCTTTCTGCGGCAAATCAGCGGTAATTTTTTTAGAAATCGGGCCAGTAACAAGCGCAGATAATTTTTTAACTACGCAGGCGTGAGCGGCCTTTACCACCCAGTCGGCCTCTGAGGAGACAAGCGATAAATCAATAAGTGAATTGTCCGGCAGAGGTTTTTTTTCAGAAGCCAGATAAGCGATGGCCTCATCGAGCGAGTTGAAAGTGATGCGGCTCCAGGTCTTATCAATCAGTTTAAACAGGCGAGGCTGAAGCTCTTCCTGCGATTTGTGACGGAATATAAAGAAGAGCGCTTTATTTTTTTTTAGAGAAGGCGACAGCTCATTCAGCGCCTTGGCTGTGATTTCAAAGCCAATGCCACTTCTATCACCGGTTGTAATCGCAATTTTTTTATAGAGCTTCATTATAAATTTTGATATTGGCTTCAAGCTTTTTAAGCTCAAACCAATTTTTGAGTTGTCTTTCAAAATTCTGTTGGACCAGCGAGGCCTTAATAGACTCTTTAACTTTCAAAAAATTAGGATCCAGTACAGTTTTTTTATCCAGAAGCTTTACAAGATGATAGCCATTAGGCCCCCGAACAATATCGGTGGTGCTGTTAACAGATAAGTTTGCTATTGCTGTTTCAATCTCAGATAAAAACTCTCCGGACTTAAAGGTTCCCAAAACACCGTCTTTATTTCCGCCCGGTGTTTCATCTAACTGGTTAGCCAGCACTTCAAAGGAATCGCCTGCGCTTAACCGAGCGTAAGCCGAGTTTGCGCGCTCAAGGGCGCCGGACGCGCCACCCTTTTTGTTTGAGAAAAAAATCTGAGAAATTTTAAACTCGCCGACGCTGGGTCGATAATTTGGATATTTTGCCTGAAAAACACCGTAGGCATCTTCGTCTGTGATACGTAGCTTGCTCACAATTTCCTTTTCGAAAAAAGCCTGACGCTCTGAGCGTGCCTTTAGAATCTCTTTATATTCTTCAAGCTTAAACCCCTGGCTAGCAATATAGTTAGCAAATTCGACCGCACTCATGTGATTTTTTTTTGCCATTTGAGAGAGCTCAGCATTGATTTGTTCGTCGGATGAAGACATTCCCAGACGTTTAATTTCGGATTCTACTAGCTTTTCGCGTATTAAAAAATTGAGCTGAGATTTTTTATCTTTTTTTAAAGAATCAAGGCTTTCTCCCAACAAAAGAGTTTCATCTATTGCGCCCTGCTTTTTTAAACGATTTTGCATATTCTTAAAGTCAGAAAGTAAAACAATTTCCGCGTTAACGGAGGCCACAACCTTATCAACAATTTCCTTGGAAAAAAGAATATCAGAAAAAAGCACTAAAACGACAAATACGAAAAACTTCATCTCACACCTACTGGGTTTCAACTCGGATAGAATCTATCATACTTAGATTTTTTTTAATCTTATATCTTTTGATTTGCACGTCGAGCCAAGCAGTAAACCTAGCCGTTTCGCGCAGAGCCAAAACTTCCGAGAGCACCTGGTTGCGCACCTCTGCAAAGGCCCTCAATTTAAAAGGCTTTTTTTCAATGAGCTTAAATAAATGAATACCGTCTTCTAATATAATCGGGCCAAAAGCGTCTCCCACACCAAGTTTAAATGCCTTTTCAAGCGCTGGAGAATACCCACGCTCAACCCAGCCGTAAACATCTTTGGATTCAGGATTAAAAGCGGTTGAATATTTTTTTGCCAGCTCGGTAAAATTTTGTTTGCGAATCAGCTTTTTTACAATTTCAGCCTGGCTATCGTCCGTCACAAATATATGGGAGAGCAATATGGATTCCGACTGCTCATATCTCGGCCTATTACTATTATAATAAGACTGCAGCTCAGCCTCAGTTATTTTCGGAGCATCTTTACTGATTTCCGCCAGAAGTTTTTTCTTTCTTAATCCGGCTTCTACTTTTTCGACCCAGTCTGAATAACTGAGACGTGATTCGCCGAGCAGCTCTCTGAACATTGAATCAGATGGATAAGCTGAGAGCATGGATTTTACCTCTGCATCCAGTTCACTTTTTGAGATCGATTTTTCATTTTCTTTAAACCAGAGGTTTACGAACGAGGTGACTATAAAATCATTAATTATTTGCTCTTTAAAAACAGACAAAATTTTAGGATCTTTTGCAGATAGCGCATCCAGGTCTTTGAGCTTAATGGCCAGCTCTTTAGAAAAATCCCGTGCTGTAAGTTGCAGATTTTCTACCTGAACAACCGCCTTGGTGAGAATTTTATTTGAAATAAAATCACAAGCTGACAGACACAAAAATAAAAACGATAAAAAAAGTGCCCTGGTATTAAAAAGGTTACTCAACCAATTTAGAGTTAACATTGATTTTATAATTTTTTCTGATTTTATCGAAGAAGGCATCAAACACGGCTTTACGTTTAACATCGTAAACAGCCATTCGAATTTCTCGCTTTGTTGCTTCGTCATAGCTGCGGCGCCCGGTTAATTTTATAATATGAAAACCAAAGGGTGTTTCGATGAGGTTTGTCGTTATTTCGTTAATTTTTAATCCATTCGCAGCATTATAGTAACTTGCCACCAATGAAATACGCGACTGCCATCCGATATCGCCACCTAAATTTTTAGTGGTTATATCATCGGAATAAAGCCTTACTAATTCTTCAAATGGTCTTTTTGATTTTTTAACTTCGTCAAGGATTTCATTGCCGCGCCTGCGGGCTTCTTCGCGCTGTTCCTTTGTGGCGCCAGGCTTAACTTCGATTAAGATATCAGACAGGCGAATTTGAGGATTATTAGCATACCAGGATTTCATTTCGGCCTCAGTAACAGTGTTTTCCTCAACTTTTTTACCGATTTCTTTTTCTAAAAAAGCCTTGTAAATTTCCTGGTTAATTCGATCCTGAACAATGGGGTCTTTTTCGAACCCTCGCTTGCGAGCCTCTTGAACACCAAGCTCATAACGAACCA
>JAYTFA010000047.1:0-6908 GCA_043734765.1 Pseudobdellovibrio sp.
TCGCCGTTTTTTTTACTCTCTATTTTTGGGCTGATAAAATTCTGATAAAACTCTATGAAAAAAGTCAGGGAAAAAAATCATCCATTATGCTGCACATGAAGCTTTTGGGAATGGACGTAGATGAGAAAAAAGTAACCCGTATGCTTTTGCTTTCCAGCTTCGGAGTGGGTTCGCTGTTTTTTATTCTGACCTGGCCGAACTTTCCGGTTGGATTTTTTTTAGGAATTTCAGCCGGTATTGCCGGTTTTCAATTACCGCCGATTATATTTAAATCTTTGTATGAAAAAAGATGTAACCTGTTTGTAGATCAAATGGTGGATGGCTTAACAATTATGGCCAACGGTATTAAGTCAGGCTCTAACCCCCAGCAATCCATGCAGCGAGTTGTTGAAATTATGGGAAATCCGATCAGCGCAGAGTTCGGACAGGTCATCACACAAACTCAATTCGGTCAGAGTTTTGAAGAGGCGCTAACAGACTTAGGCGTGCGTATTCCCCGTCCGGATGTACAAATGCTCGTTGTGGCAATTAATATATTAAAAGAAACCGGTGGTAACTTGGGTGAAACTTTCCAGACTATTGTCTCGACTATTCGTGAAAGACAAAAGCTTGAAAAAAAGATTTCAGCCATGACTGCACAGGGAGTTATGCAAGGTATTATCGTAACTTCCATACCATTTTTATTAATGGGTGTGTTTTATGCTTTGGATCCCGATCATATCAGACCGATGTTCACCACGACCATGGGCTTAGTTTTTCTCGCCGCTATGCTAGGTTTGCAAATTATCGGTGGAGTCATGATCAAAAAAATTGTTACAATTAAAGTGTAGATGGAGATTTCGCATATGAAATACAGTTTGATGCTCTTGTTATCATTAATTCTCACACATCAAAAGGCCCATGCCTTAGTTGACATGAATAGTGCAAGCTACTCCAACCTCTGGACAGATCTGGAAGTTCCGGGAAACAACGACATGAGGGTTACGCGCGCCTATAAGAGCCGAACTCTTTTCAATGGGATGTTCGGTTTTGGATGGTGTTCTACTTTTGAAACCAAACTTGAAACAACCTCTGAAGGCAATATTAAAATTTCTGAATGCGGTGATGGTCAGGAAGTGCTTTTTTCACCACGCGAAGTTACCCGCAAGGACATCGACAATACGATCAGTCAGATTATCGCGAAAATGAAATCCGATTCTAAAATTAAAGTTGTTTCTGCAGAGTATTTTAAAAAACTGTCGGAAACTCTTGCTGAAGACGATGGGCAGCGAGCTGATTTAGCAACCCAATACAAAATTTCTGTACCCATTAAAGAGGGAACAAAATTTATGGCCAACGGAAAAGAAGTTGAAAATGTGGTGGCCAGTAAGGGTTTTTATGTTCGCAATCTACCGGATGGAAGCTCGCAGCGTTTTGATTTATTAGGCCGCTTGACTCATAACTACGATAAAAACGGAAACTTCCTGAAATTTGAATATGATAAAGATTTACTTGTTCAGATAGAGGATAATAACTCCCGAAAATTAGTCTTTAGATATTATCCGAATAAAAAAGTAAAGATGATCACCGGACCGAACAGTGTTGTTAGCGAATACAAATACAATTCACAGGAAGATCTTATCTGGAATAAAAATGCATGGGCTAAAACCGATAAAGAAGTTTATATTTATGAGTACAACGAATTTCACAATCTCACCAAGGCTGTTTGGCCGGATAAAACTTTTATCGCAATTAAATACGATAATATAAAGGACTGGGTGCTGGGCTTTACTGATCGGGACAAGTGCGTGGAAAACTATAAATATGACTTCTCCCCTTCAGATCCTAAGTTTCACTATTGGTCATCAGTGATTAAAACCTGTGGCAAGGAAACTGTAGCAAATAACCGTTACGAATTCTGGCAGAAACAACTTCCAAACGGACAAATTGTTTTATCAAGAGTTCTTACCACCACCAACGGAAGTACTCAGGATATTACTTATCATGACACTTTAGGAAAAGCCGTTTCAATCAAGAAAAATAATGAAAAAATAACTTTTGAATACTATCCGGACGGACAGATTAAGATTAAAGAATCATCCAATTCAAAAGTAGAATTTACACATGATACGGTTACCAAGAAAATAGCCTCCGTTAAAAATTCTTTTTTTAACGAAAAAGGAAAGCCCGTCTCGGTTTTACTAACGAGCTTTAAATACGATGCCAAGGGAAATTTGGTTTATGCCGAAAATAGCGATGGCCAGAAAATCAATATGTCCTATGATTTAAAAGGTCGAATTGCCACAATTACGGATCAGGCAAAAAAAGTTGTCAAAATTGATTATGAAGAGCGTTTTGGAAAGCCATCTGAGGTGACCAGACCCGGCCTTGGAACAATCAAAGTTACTTATAAACAAAGCGGTGAAATTGCCAAAGTAGAAAGTGCTGATGGCCCAAGCGTAGCTTCCCAAGTGGCCAGCACGTTTAACAATTTACTCGATGTAATTTCCCCCGCAACCCAAGATTTGTATCTATAAAAGAGGTTTTTATGAAATTTGTTTTATTAATTGCAGTGTTTATGTTCATGGCTTCAGGCGTTCATGCAGAAAGTTCTTCAGTCGTCAGCAGCGACGCCACACAGACTCAGGCCGATTGGTTTTCGCCGTCATGCCCGAATTGCGCTAAGCTTTTAACACCGGGTACCGCCAGCCTCGGAAACAGTAAGGGCATTTTCAGACCGAATGCAAAAAAACAAAATAAGAAAACAGAGTTAAAAAAATCTGTTGAGGTGGAAAAGTAATTCCAATCAACGTATCAAAATGATACGCCTGTAGTCCAAATCCTGAATTGTCAAAAAATTAGCCAGTCTCATTTCTATACGCCCCTCTAACTAACTGAAATCTATTGTAAATTTCTACTCCCCGCAAATTCTTCTTTGGCATCGACTTCGCAATAAAGATTTATAGGATCACATCCTCATAAAGGAGATTGTATATGGGAAAATATGTAATGCTGTTTCTGTTGGCGGTATCTGTGCTCGGCTCAACATCCTATGCGGAGTCACGTCCACCGGGCTGGGTATGCCCACTGAAGAATCTCAAGAAAAATCAAAGACGACAAGCTGATGGAACCGCCTTTATGCCGGGTTCAGCAAACAAGGCTGGAAGACAAAGTAATTCCATTGCAGCAGTTCCTGCGCGTAATTAAATTACTCTTCGTCAATAAGCTCGGTCTCTAACTGGAGGCTGGGTTGTGCTTTCGGCGCAGTGCTGATTTGTGAAGTTACGATTTCGGTGGAATCTGAAATTTCTGATTTTTTCCAGTCCAGATAAGTATCTTTAGCGTAATTGCCGGCATCTTTTAAAAGCTTCACGCCGCCATCGGCCACTTTATTTACAAAGCTCGATACTTTTGAATTTACCAAAGAGCTCTGAATATAAGCTTCTACTGTTACGTCACCGGCTTTGATCTGTGTCAGCACCAGAAGCAGACCTGCAAATGCAAAACATCTTAAAACAAATCTAAATTCATCCATTTTGTACCTCAGCATAATCCTTACTGATTTCATCAATTGCGTTTAGAAGTTGTATTTTCGTAAATGGTTTTTTTAAGTACTGAATTGCGCCCAATGCTTTGACCTTTAAAATAATATTTTCATCTTCCAACGAAGAAATAACTATCGTTTTTGTTAGTGGCGAATGAACTGACATTTCGCTTAAAATATCCAGCCCGTTTTTTAAGGGCAAAATCAGATCAAGAATCAATATATCCGGTTTTATTTCAGCAAGCAATTTGATGGCCTCAACTCCGTCACGTGCTTCCGCAACAATTTCCACGTTCGGATGATCCGTGAGAGAAAACTGATAGATCTCGCGCATAAAATTTGAATCCTCAACAATTAAACACTTCAGGGCCATGGAATTATTTTAGCCTTAATTTAAACTCACTGGAATAGTTTTGAAAAAGCTGGCCTTTAATCTAATGATCTTAGTCTAGTTTATGGTACTGCCATTATTGCGTACAGTGATAAAAAAGGAGAAAATACCTCAATGATCAACAGCTTAGTAAAACAACTCGGTTTCCTTTTTTTAATTTTAATATGTAGTTTTTCAGCGCATTCGCAGACAACAGCGGCAGTTAAAAATAAAAGTCCGTTCCCTGTTAAATATATCAGTCTGGTGGATCAAAAAATCATTCTGAAGACTCTCACACTCGCACCTGTCTACGATAATATTAACGGAGTTTATGCTGAACCCATTCAAAAGCTGCTTATTGATCTGCTCCAGAGTGATAAGGTGTGGGGATATTCCGAATTTCCCGATCTCAACAAAAAAATATTCATTGAAAAATTTGACTCCGAACCCAACGATGTTCTGGAAGTTTTAACAAAAACGAATTCACAGGGTTTATTAACTGCGTTTATTACCAAAGGCGCACGCGGGCTGAGCGCGAAACTAAAACTCTTCACTCAAGATCAAGGTTTGATTTTAATAGAAGAATCATTTCAGGATATTAACACGTTTGAAATTTCCAAACTGAGAGAAATATTTGTTACAATGTATCACAATATCAAAAGCAAGCTGCCTTATCGAGGTTACGTACTTAGCCGCCGTGGCGTTGATGTAACTTTAAACCTGGGTTCTATGAATGGGATTCAGTTAGGCCAGGAGCTGTCTCTGGCACAAATCTTAAAACTCAACCGTCATCCAAAACTTAAAACAATGGTGGGAGTTGAAAAAGAAATTATTGCTAAATTAAAAGTAACCCAGGTTGAGCCCTATCTGAGTTTTGCGCAGATTGTTTTTGAAAAAGAAACCGGAGTAGTAGAGCCGGGAGCTAAAGTTCTTCCTTCAGAGTATGTAGGATACCCCACTCCGGAAATGAATTCCGATGGAGTTGTTATTGGCGACTCGCCGGCAAAAACTCAAATAGCTGTTGATTCGGGCGAAAACGCAGCCCTCACAAAATCTTCAGATAAAACGGCCAATGAGCAAAAAGCGATATTACTCGACAAACACAATAGTTTCGGGGTTTTGACCGTACAAGGTGTTATTACCCAATATAAGGAAACAGCAGAACTGTTTTCGGGAGCAAACCCCAGTGCTTCCAATTCATTTGCGCCGGGTGCCTATCTCGGAGTGCAGCTTTATGTTTTAAAAAATAAATTATTTGTAGATTTTAATACTCAGCTGAATATGTTTACATCCGAAAATAATTTAACAGGTTCAACACCGTTTAATTTAAGCTATTCGTTCAGCCGTTATTCAGGCGCTGTCGGTTATGATTATTTCTGGCAAGATGATGAAGGCGGCAATCCTCTAAAATTAACCGCTGCACTAGGCTTCGTTTCTTTTAAAACCGATGTAACAACTTCTACAGCATTTACAAGCACTCAGACAAGCGCTTTGGATTTGCAGCTAAAGGCAGCCATGCCGCTGACTCCAGAGTACCCGTTAATTGTGGGGGCTAAACTTGATTTTTATTTAAATCCAACCTTCTCGGAGTCTCCGGTAAATTCAGGTGATGGAAAAGTATCTATTACTTCACTGGTTGGATTGTTCGGTATTTATCCGGTATCGGATAAAGTACACGTAAGAGCGGATTTAGGTATAACCAATATTTCAGCCAGCTTTAGTGGCGTAGGAACTCGTGTAAATCCCTCGAAATCCACATCAATACAGGCAATTAGCGAACAAATCGGGATCGAGTATTTATTCTAATTCAGAAAAAATTTTTGAGAAATGGCTTGAGCCCGCTTAAGTTAGAACACTCATTTGTAGAAACAGCTGAAAAATTATAATTTACAAAAACCTGACTGATATTTTTTGCGGTAAAGCCCTCGTTTATTCTGGTTCGATGCTCTATTTTGTATTCGTTGAATATTTCCGGCGAATTTCTGATTACAAGCAGGGTTTCTGCATTCGTGTTAATAGAACGGGAATCAAAATTAAACGAACCTATAGCTAATATCTCGTCATCAATAAATAAACTTTTGGCATGAGTTTTCTTTTCTTTTGAGGTAAAGGTAACCTTGGCTCCGGTGCTCATCCACCATTGAATTTCGTTCATGGGAAGGCAGGTAGAGTATTTCGTAATCCAATTTGTCATTGAAGGTCCATTAATATAAAATTCCATGCGAAGACCGCGCTTTTGAGCACGACCTAACTCCTGAGCAATTATTCCTACAGGTAAAAAATAAGCGTTCTCGATTTGCAGCGATCGCCGGGATAAACGTATTAAGTAAGCAACCTGTCGGCTTACATCTCGGTACTTTGTATTTCCCAGAGGATCTGCAAACCACTGCACTTCAGCTTTTTTCCAAACGAGTTCTTTATCTATTGCGGTCACCTTCAGCTTTTTTTCATTTAATATTTTTTTTATCCATGGATTTCCGGTTGTTGAAGAAAAGGAGCAGTCTGAAAACCGGGTGTATTTATGGCTCCAGGCCTGATCAAATGAATTTTGAATACTTTTTACTATTTCTCCACGAACTTCAACATCCCAATCTGTTAATACAGTCTCGGATACTTTGTCGCCGGCAGAAAAATTTTCTTCGCTGAGATTGCGTCCTCCGATAAAAGCGCGATTATCCGCAATCCAGATTTTTCTATGACTGAGCTGTTGGTTAAAAAAATTTGGATTTTTGTTAAAGAATTTTGTGGAAATACCTGCGTTTGAAAGCTGACAGGCCATGCTTTCGTTGATTGTTCCGGAGCCCCACGCATCCAATATTAATCGAATTTGTAAATGAGGTTTTTGTGCTTTAGCCAATAAAATCTGTTTTAAAAAGCCACGGCCGATTAGGTCATCTTCCAGGTAGAAGGCCTCAATATCCAGATTTTTAGTTACATTCTCAAGGGATGCTATTCTTGCGGCCAGCGAAGTCTCTGAGCGGGCGTGCAAGCGTAAGTCAGATCTTAAAGACATTG
>JAYTFA010000048.1:0-3060 GCA_043734765.1 Pseudobdellovibrio sp.
TTGTTTGGTGCTTATCAGATTTACCAGTATAAAAAGGGCCATAAGCACTCGCACTGCGATGAATCTCACGCCCATCATCACTCGGATGAATATAAAATTAAATCCAATGACGGTTGGGCTATTTTGAGTTTGCTTTCTTTACTTACATTTTCACCCTGCGAAAGCTTTTTACCGGTTTACTTAAGCGCTGTGGGCTATGGCTGGAAGGGGTTTGTTTTACTAAGTGTGGTTTTGGCCGTCGGCACGCTGGTCACGATGCTGAGCTTCACATGGATTTCTTCAAAGACCATGAGTAAGTATAAAATGGACTGGCTCGAAGACCACGAAAAGTTAATTATCGGCGTAGGACTTATTTTGCTGGCACTGATGCTGGCGCTTGTGGAGAGTTCTCATTTACTTGCGTAAATTTGTCACGCCTGGTGAATTTCTCTGAATGAGTTTGTCAAATATCCGAAAAAGAGCCATGCTTTATTCATATGAAAACACTTCTACTTTTATTACTGTCAGCTGTTTCAGTTAAGGCTTCCGTTCTTGAATGTAAATCGCTTATTAATTCAGATATGGTGGGTGGCGCAACCGTGGCCACAGTGTTAAAAAACAAAGAGTTAATCACGAAGGACGAGAAAGTGGTTTCATATGTTACGGAAACCGCGCCTGAAATGTTTTCTGTTGAGGTCTATATCCCCAGTTTGGATTTGCGGATTTATGGCGAGGGGCCAATTCACCTCAACGAATCATTGAATGCAACAGCATGGGCACGCGACCTATTGGTTGATGTCGTTTGTAAAAAGATTAAATAGATGAAAGTGATCATCCCTTGGAACGAGCTTGAGGTTTCAGTTACGCGTTCTTCCGGGGCCGGCGGGCAACATGTTAATAAAACCAATTCCGCCGTACAGTTGAGGTTTTCTATTTCAAATTCGCTGGTTTTGTCGGAACATCAAAAAGAAAAAATACGTAAGAAATTAGCTCATAGGCTGGTTCAGGACGACGAAATCATGATCCGATGTGAAGAAGAACGTGATCAGAAAAGAAATAAAGAAACGGCCTTTGAAAATCTTAATAAATTAATTAATATGGCACTGATAGAACCTAAAAGACGTGTGGCTACAAAACCCAAAAGAAGCTCAATTCAAAAACGCCTGACCACAAAAAAAAGCAGAGGCGAAATCAAAAAAAACCGTTCAGAAAAAATTAAATGGTAAGCGGATTATAATTCTTTAAAATTAAATAGTTTGTGGTCCATCAGGTGGCTAGGTTTGGCATTCTGAAGAGCATTTGTAAAAGAGGCCGCTAGATGCGGAATTTCGGTTTCAAGATCACTCACCAACTTTTTCATACGTTTTCGTTTGAGGCCCTCTTGTGAGCCGCATAAATTGCACGGAATCACCGGAAAATTCCAAACCTGTGATAAAGCAATTAAATCTTTTTCGGCAACAAAAACCATAGGTCGGATAATTGTATTGCGATTATCATCAGAACGCAGTTTCGGCGGCATGGTTGAAAGTTGGCCCACGTAAAACAAGTTCAGCAGGGTGGTTTCGATCACGTCATCACGGTGATGTCCCAGAGCCATTTTTGTAAACTTATTTGTAAAAGCATAGTCGTACAAAATGGCACGCCTGAGCTTTGAACAAAGCGAACAATAGACGCCGTCTTTAATTTTATCAGTGACGATCGAATAAGTATCTTTTTCGATAATATGCAAATCAATGCCTTCATTTTTCAGCCAGCTTTGATATTGATCTACGGAAAATCCCGGTTGTTTCTGATCCAGAATAACCGCTTTAAATGTAAAATTTATTTCCGCGCGTTTTCTGATCTCGTCCAATAAAATAGTAAGAATGGAAGAGTCTTTCCCCCCGGAAACACAAACCATGAGTTTATCATTCTCAGTCAGCATATTGAATTCGGCTAAACCCTGTGTGATTTGTTTTCTTATTTTAACTGCCAAGGGGTGATTGCGATCAACCAGCTGAGTTGTAAACATTTTAATTCCTTAAAGTTGTTGAATATGAATACTGGGTCTGGCCGTCTGGATACCATTTTTGTTGAGTAATTCAAGTGCTGTTGTCACAACTTTATTGCCTACAGCAAACTGGCGACCGTAATTTTCGATAAAATAGATTAATTTGATCGAAACACCGTAGTCATTGGTCTCAAGAACAAAAGCAGAAGGTGGCGGGTGTGCGCAGATATCGGAAATTTGCACGGCAACCTGCTCCAGGAGCCGGATCGTTTTTGGAATGTCCGTATTAAAACCGAATTTAAAAGTCTGGCTTCTCAGAATCGGGGCCCCTTCAGGTGAAAAATTTGATACCTGACTTTGCGAAACCAGTTTGTTAGGTAAAGTAATCATCTCATCCGCAAACCCGATAAGAACCGTAGATCTCCATGAAAGCTCTTTAACCTGGCCCACTATTTTTGTGGCTCCATTCATAATTTCAAGCCAGTCACCGATTTCAAAAGTTTTATCAACCTGCATGGAGATGCCGGCAAACAGATTACCCAGAGTGTCCTGCAACGCAAGACCCATCACAATTGAAAAAGCGGCAGAGGTGGCCAGAAGTGGCGTGAGCTGAACCCCAAAGATGTTATTGAACGTCCAGAACGCAATTACAATCGACAGAATTAACGTAAAAATATTAACTAACAGCAAAGGCACACCGGCCCGCATTGAACCTAAAAACAGATACTGCAATACCAGCAGTCTGCAGGTTTTGATAAAAAAAAGTATTCCGGTTAGAAATGTAACAAAGCCTAAATAGGGGAGTAATCGACGGATATTAGGATCGTCAAACGAGGCCTGTAAGGTCAGCGTGAAAATACCGTATACGATTGTGAGCACAATAAAATATTTAAGCAGAGTTTTAAGATGATTTTTAATACTATGGTGCCGCTCGGGAGTGGCATCTTTCAAAAAGAATTTGTAAAATAAAAATGCGAAAAGGCCCAGCGTAAAAAGAAAAATAAATATTTCAAGATCAAGTGTCTGATATAATTTTTGTGTCTGTATGAAGCGGTCGTTCATTTAAACATCCGGAGTTAAAAGTTGGGTTT
>JAYTFA010000049.1:0-1959 GCA_043734765.1 Pseudobdellovibrio sp.
TAATTCAGTATTTTTTAATGTGCACTCGTAGTTCAATTGGATAGAATATTCGGCTTCGAACCGAAGGGTTACAGGTTCGAGTCCTGTCGAGTGCACCAACAGCAAAATCAGACGAACATTCGGCAGTAAATATGGGCAAGTTATGAGCCATGGTCCTAAATGTGAATTTACAATTGGGTTTCATTAAGTTTAGACTAGTAGAATGAAGCGATTTGTGGGTGTGGTGCAGTTGGATAATTCGCTGCTTTTTGTAGTCCGGATAGAAAAATGAAGTCATTTTTAGAAATTTTCAATAGAAGGCGGCTGAAAGAAAAACTTTTATTGGTGATATTAATCGCCGCTATCTGGCCGAGCTTATTTCATATCTTCGATCTCTTGCAGCTGAATTCCCCCAAGAAAGTTGCCAATTTAAACCAGAGCATATTGCTTTCGCCGGTTATTCTGGTGTTTGACCGTGAAACCTATTTTCCGAAAATCTCGTTTCAAATTATTTATAAAAAAGGCACAACTGATACCATCAGTCTCGATAGCAGGCTATTTTCTGAGATGAGCCCCTATCCGGTCAGTGTGATGATCGCGCATATTTTTTTAGCAAAGGTTCAAAGAAAAGTTATCACACAAGCACTCGACGTCATATTTTGCAGAAAACTTCTCAAGTCTTTTGTGCCGCAGTTTGATATCGCCACGGTGGATTATCAGCCGGACTACTTTTTTAACATGCCAAATAAACCTGAAACTCTGCGGCACACATGCCAGCAGTAATAAAATTTACACGAATGGCGTTCGCGTTTCATTGTTTCGTTTACTTTGCAGCGCTTTTTTACGCTCGGGAATTTATTTTCAGTATGTCGCGCACTTTGGATCCGCTTGTTTTGCAGACTTGTTTAATTTTGGGTGCCATTTCCTGTTTATTTGTATTTTTTAATCGGGTTCCTAAAATGGCTTTGGCCGTACTATGGCTTTGTTTTATTGCAGTATTAAGGGAGAACTTTCTGCTGTATGAACTTCACTTTGGCTATATCGGCCTGCTTGCCGTCCTGCTGATGCTTTCGCCGCTTTCGGAAAATTTGCAAGCAGAAGATGAAGTATTTTTTGGAAAAATCCAGTGGGTGTTGTTGTTTGTGCTCAGTTTAACTCAGACTGTTTCGGGTTTTTCAAAAATGCTGTTTCCAGGTTGGCTCGACGGGGAAGTCTTTAATAAGCTGATGAACTCGTATGTTGTACGGCCGCAGTTCAAGCTGACTTTAGGGGAACTGCTGCGCGGTTACGGTTCAGTGTTTACGCTTTTGGTTGTATTCTTAGAAACCAGTCTGCTTTTTCTTTTTATTTTTCCGAAGTCCAGAAAGTTCGCGTGGCTCTTTGGGTTGATATTACAGATTCTGATTTTAGCGTCAGTGCAGCTCGCGCAGATTTCTACATTTATGATTATACTTTATATATTCAGCTGGTCAGGTTATTCTTTTGGAGTGTTTAAAAAATCAGTTTTGGGCCCTAAATAAAAATGTCTTGCCGGATTTTTTCTAAAGAGCCCCTTCATATTTTTAATTGAAAGAGGCCTAGCCTGGCATCCTATATTTAACTTTAACCATCCGAATATGATCAGCTAAATTCTATTATCAGCAATTTTAGTCCATAAAGCCGTTGATGAAATGCTTAAAAAAACCAGTTCTAAATCCTGTCGATGGAATGTAATTTCTGCGAACCACAAACCTTATGCCAGAAAAGAAGTATTAAAAACCATAACCGCAGAGTTTAATATGTGTGAAACCTTGATGGAAAACATGCCACAAAACTCGGAAAACGAAATCTTGCAGAAGAGCTTAAAGAATTAGGGAGCACTGATAAAGCTTCATAATAATCTACTTCCGGAAAATTTTAAACTCCACGCGTCGGTTATTTTCGCGACCTTCTTTGGTTTCATTTGTATCAATCGGAAATTTTTCACCTTTAAAATGGGCT
>JAYTFA010000050.1:0-2694 GCA_043734765.1 Pseudobdellovibrio sp.
CTTCTGTCCCATTGAATCGGAATTGACGGTTCTAAACGTAAACCTTTTTCCGCCTCGACCAATGTCTCTGCGCCGGTAAGTCCGGGCAACTGCCAATCAAGAATAATCAAATCATAATACTTTTCGACTATAAGATTTATGGCTTCAAACGGATCCTGAGCTATATCCACTGTACAGCCGTAATTTTCTTTTAAAGCTTTACTCATAACAAGACTTATATCTGAGTCATCTTCAATCATAAGAATTTTTTTAGTTCTCTTTTTCCCTTTCACTGTCTTTAAAAAAGACTGATTAAATTTACTGACCGGCAAAATTGTAAAACTCTGCGCAACTGCACCCATTATTTCCCCCTCAAATTCAAGCTTCATGCTATATTTCCCTTTCTAGCAACTTAGGTGCCAGCGTTATCTGTAAATTACCGGAGTTTTCGGGGCAAATTAGCTACGGCAACGTAGAATTTCCCCTTTTTATTAAATTTAATTAAATTCGATTTAAATAAGTTTCGAATCTATTCAGAACTTCAGCCAGATTTTTAATATCTTTTGTTAATGCCAGCTCTTCCATTTCTATTCCGATCGGCGCAAGTTCACCGAAGCCGAAAGTAATAGCATTTCCTTTCAGCTGGTGGCCAACGTGGGCAAAACATTCGAAATTCAAATCGGACAAGGCTTGCCGGCAGTCTACCAGATCTTTTTTTCGCCTCTCGATATATTTAAGTTTTACTTCTTCAGGAATTACTATCTTTGACGACATTTTTTTGCTCCTCCAATATAATTAATATTTTTTGAATCAGGGATTCTTGAGTTACGGGTTTGGTAATTAACTCAATACAACCGGCTCGCAGGCAACTTAGCTTGGCCTCTACAGAGGCATGTGCAGTAAGTGCTATAATCGGTTTCTGATAACCCATAGCACAAATCTTTTTAGTAGCTACAAGGCCATCCATAACTGGCATTTGAATGTCCATTAATATTACGTCATAATCAAAGCAGCTTGCTTTTTCAATGGCAATGGCTCCGTTTTCAGCTGTATCGCACACAGCGCCGGCCGATTCTAAAAAGTATTTGAAAATCTGCTGATTTTCCTCTGAATCTTCCACAATCAGAATTTTCTTATTATTCAGAGTTGAATCGCTGAGAAAGCCCAATTGAATGGATGGATTTATCAGCGACGCAAACAAATTTTCTTTCCATTCTACCTGGTGGAGTTCCCCGCACGGAATTCTCAGCCTAAAGGTAGATCCCTTGCCCAGCTGACTCTTCAACAGAATCACGTCACCGTCGAATTGCTGCGCCAGCCGTTGTGAAAGCGCCAGCCCAAGACCAATGCCTCCGTAACGGCGTGTATTGGAAAAATCAGCCTGTGAAAAAGACTGAAAAAGTTCTAACTGATCCGGCGTGGAAATTCCGATACCGGTATCAATAATAGTAAATATCATTTGGGTCTGACCATTAGCCGCCACTTGCGCCTCAATTTGCAACTTTACATAACCGCTTTCTGTAAATTTAATTGCATTGCCGATTAAATTTACAAGAATTTGATTTACACGGCTTTCATCCACCTGAATTCCCGTGGGTAATTTGCTTACAGACTCGATTTCAAATAAAAGCCCTTTTGCATGGGCGCGCTTTCCCATTGTGTCTTTTATTTTTTCTACTGTCGACATAAGACAGATATTTTTTTTGTTGATAAAAATCCGGCCAAATTCAATTTTAGAAATGTCTAAAATGTTATCAACAAAAGCTGTCAGTTCAGAACTGTTTTTTCTGATGCTTTCTACAAGATACTTTTTTTCGGCCTCATTGGTCGTATGCGCCAGCATTTCGGAAAAACCGCTGATAGCATTTAGCGGAGTGCGGATTTCATGACTCATATTTTGCAGAAATGCCACTTTTACTTTTGTAGAGTCTTCCATCACGATTTTTGTTTTTTTCTCCTGGTCGAATAAATTATGAGTCTGATAAAAAATACCTATTGAAAGAACAATAAACAGCAGAAAAAGCCCGCCCAGAATGTTAACTACGTACTTGTCCTTGAAAGTAAAAAAACTGGGAAATGTGGATATGCCCAATTTCCATCTTTGGCCGTATAAATCTATAATTTTAGTTTTTTCGCGGTATTTGTACTTGGGTGCCAAATCAAAGCGTTGATAGGCCACTGTACTTTTTTTGGAAACGGCATCGATAGATTCGAAAGTGATGTTAACAGTTTCATTATCAAGTCTCGGTTTACCTAGGTTAGTTTCAAAAAAATCGTTCATCCTGATCGGAATGTATATGAGGCCTTTAATGGCATTTAAGCGATCCTCGTTACTGGCCAACGGTAAATTTGTATCATAATAAGGTAGCAGCATGATGACAGTGGTTTGCTCACCCAGTTCGCCTGAAGCCAGGGATATTTTGGGTTTTGAAAGAGTAATGTTGGTCGAGTAGATCGCGCGCAGAATGGCTTCTTCCCCGATGCTATCAGCCATCATATCGGAACCTATCCGCTGGGCCGGAGGCCATTTCAGGGGTTCTACCAGCGCAATCGGCGCCGAAATTTTATGGCCCTTGTTAAGGGCCATAAAGCCTACGCCCTGGATACCGTGGTTTATACGTTCAGATTCAATGTTCTGGATAAAAGTTTTGAACTTTTTAGTGTCGGGAAATCCCTCGGTTCTGAAATAGGCGTCTACATAGGAAAGCGTGATGG
>JAYTFA010000051.1:0-3322 GCA_043734765.1 Pseudobdellovibrio sp.
GCTAAGTTCGGCTAAGTTCTGCCTAATGATATTAAAAATGGATTTTGTTTCTGTAATTCTGAAAAATCGGTTTTAGATGCAATATTCATCCATTTATTCTCGATCATAATCTGTCCTATCGCCCCGCCCAGAGTATTGCCGGGACCCAGTAAAATAAGCCGATCCGGACAGAATTCTTTTAAACACACTGTGATGGATTTTGTAAAATCATAAGGACGGATGACCTGATGTTCAAATGTGTAATTGTAGAGTTCATTCAGATCCGTTGCGTAGTCCTGCCAAATATGTCCCCTTCCATCTACCAACGGAATTGAAGGACGATGAAATAAATCGGGCTGCAGCAACTGAAATGCTTTTTGCGAAATTTCATTAAGTAACGGCGTATGAAAAGCCGCATGATTGATTAACTGAAAAGGGTAATTCTCGGTTTTAGGAAGTTTTTTTAAAAGTATATCCAGGGCTTTTTGATTTCCACCGATGACGATGTAGCCGCCGAGATAAATGGAAATATAGGCCTCACAACCTGCCACTTGATTAACATTCAACAATTCTTTTTGTACCAGCTCCACCCGCTCCGGCAGCACGCTCCAGTTTTCATCAATAAGCGGATAGATAATCTGACCGCCGACCAACTCGTCTTTCATCATTGAACCCATCGTATTAATCACATCGAACGCTCCGTCGGTGTTCAGGGCGCCGGAGACAGCAAGGGCAATATACCATCCCATTGAGTTCCCTGTAACTGCTGCGATCTCATATTTCTCGGGATCCAAAGCTGAAAAATCGGCGTAACTGCAGGCGTAAATTAAGGTGGAAGCATTTTCGCCTTTGGTATGAAGCTGGGGTTTAAAAACCGGCTCTTCATCCAGCGACGTGATGGTCGGCATTCCGATAGCTTTGCGTTTGTCATCAAGTGCGGTGATAAAATTATGTATATTTGAATTTGCACGGTGTTTTTTAAGGTACCCGAGTGTTTCTTTTGTGTAGGTTCCGCGACCGGGACAAATCACCACAACACGTTCTTTTTTAATAACCGAACTCATTTTACTTTTCCTAACATTTCAAGACAGGTTTCCACGATTTCATTTTTGGAAGGCAGGCCTGCGGCCGATGCCACTCCAAGTGTAATAAAGCAATCGTGAGCCGCTATGACTTTAATCTGCGGCGGTGACTCCAGATGCTCAACCAACAACGTGACCAAGGCCTCACTGATTGAGCCGGTTTTCCTGCACTCATCCACAATCAAAACTTTGCGGTCGTTTTTCATCTCATGGGCCAGGGCTTTTTTATCCAAAGGGGCTATCCATCTTAAATCTATTAATTTACAGTTAACTCCGTGTTGTTCTTTCAGAATTTTTTCTGCCTGTTTTGAAAAATAAAAGCCATTTCCATAAGTTAATATTGTTATATCTTTTCCGTCTCCGGAAACACCGAACTCGCCGATTTTAATTTCCCGGTTCGCTTCAGGATAAGGAAAACTCCACCCCTTATCCTCCGTCTGATGAAGATCTTTCGTCATATAAAGAGCAATAGGTTCAACAAACACAACCACGCGGCCCTTTTCGTAAGCCTCTCGTACACAGGCTCTCATCATTTGAACTGCATCGGAGCCATTCGACGGAACTGCAATAATAACTCCGGGTATGTCTCTGAAGACGGCCAGTGAGTTGTCATTATGAAAATGACCGCCGAAACCTTTTTGATAAGGCAAACCGGCCACTCTTAAAACCATAGGATTGGTAAATTGACCCTGCGAGAAAAAAGCCAGAGTTGCGGCTTCACCGCGCAACTGATCTTCGGCATTATGAACATAAGCCAAAAACTGAATTTCCGGAATGGGCATAAACCCGTTTTGCCCCATACCAAGCGCCACACCTAAAATTGATTGTTCGTCTAAAAGTGAATTGAAAACCCGCTTGGTACCGAACTTACTTACCAATCCATCGGTTACATTGTAGACGCCGCCTTTTTGTGCCACATCTTCGCCGAATATCAAAGCGTTATGATAGCGGAGCATAATATCCGTTAATCCGTAATTTATTAACTTAGCCATATGCTGTGGAGTGTTTAATTTAGCATACTCCCGACCAAAAGTTTTTTCGCGAACTGTCTCCTCTGTCAGAGCAGGAATGACTTTTGGATGAACGCAAGCCGTAACAGCAGACCTGATATCTTCGGCTTTCAGTAATTTCGGCCGTTGTATAACATATTGTCCGATATGGAGAACCCGTTCGCGGCAACGCTCGTAAAGATTAAGAATTTCTTCTTTAGACAGAATATTATTTTCAAGAAGGATGCGTGCCGAATGCAGCAAAGGATCATTAAACTCAAGCGTTTCAATTTTTTCTAAAGTTGAATAGCCGAATTCCATGTCGGAGCCCGCATGTCCGAGTATTCGCACGGTTTCCATATGAAGAAATGCAGGTTTTCTTTTTTGTCTGACGTAGTCTTCGACCTGTTTTGTTCTTCGATATGTATCCAGTAAATTCAGCCCGTCCGTTTTTACATAATGTAAAGCCGGCCGGCCGGAAAAATTATTCTCGATCCAATTCGGCGGCGTCGATACGGAAATTCCGATACCGTTATCTTCACAAATAAAAACAATGGGCATTTTTACATTTTGATAAGCCGTCCAGGAAGCAGCATTTATAGCGCCGAGAGCGGTAGAATGATTAGCGGAAGCATCACCGAAAGTGCAGATAACAACACTGTCTTTTCGCATAACACTTTCAACATTCAGATCTGAAGCCCGCGCAATGGAAAGAGCTGCGCCCATAGCCTTGGGTAAATGCGATGCAATCGTGCTTGTCTGGGGCGGAACCAACAGAGGTGAACTTCCCCATACTTTGTGTCGGCCGCCGGCAATGGGGTCTTCACTGGAAGCTACAAAAGATAACATCGTGTCATAAATAGGCGTGGACCCCGGAAGTTGCTTCGATCTCTGAATCATCAAAGCACCGCTGCGATAATGCAAAAAGGCCATGTCGTCCAAACGAAAAACCTGACCGAAGACCGCATTTCCCTCGTGGCCGGAACTACCGATTGTGTAAAAGCACTGATTGCTGTTTTTGAGAATACGGGCGCGCAGATCCAAATGCCGACTAAGGACCTGACTTTCAAATAAATCAATAAGTTCTACAGATGTTAAACCCGACTCTTGCAGCGTAACATGAATTCGCGCCTGGGGAAGCGGCCCCTGTTTCACGCGAAGACTAAAGTTTTCATCAACTATTTCGGCTCTGTTATACATATTATGCTATAAACAATAACTGTTTACCTTGCCTGAGGCTAGATCCTTTGTTAAAAATTAATACTTAAATAC
>JAYTFA010000052.1:0-4643 GCA_043734765.1 Pseudobdellovibrio sp.
CTTAATAAAAAATCTTCCAGATTCAAATCCGAGTTTTTCTGCAAAACTTTAATTTCACTTAAAATGAACTTTTGTGACGACTCAGGATGAAAGCAAAAACTATCCAGAAAATACTTTTTTTTGTCTATTTCAACTACCCGGGCCTGAAAAAATTCTTTGCTGTCAAAACCGAAAACAAGGTTGCCCTGCTCGATTTCGACTTTTTTGTTCGTCAGGAGATTTTTTACAAAAATTGTACTGTTTTTAATTTTAATATATTCAAAAAGAGAATGTTGATGGGTATTTTTCAGAATTTCAATTGTATTGAGATCGTCTTCGGTTAACCGCAAATCACGATGCTGATCGCAGACAGCCAGCGGGGTTTTCATGTAACTTTTTAAAGGACGGGTTAAAAAATACCATTCATAAAACTGATGCATGCGCAGATTGTAGTTGGGTTTGTTTTCATCGAGTGAACCGGTATTATCAAAATATTCTTTTTTTGCGGCATTCAGCTCCGTCACAAACTCGGTGCCGGTGTAGTATCGTATCAGTTTTTGTAAACAGTCTTTAAAAACATCATAGTTCATAATTTTTTGCTTCCGCATTTTTAATTTTATGCATATTCGTAATAAAATAATCGAAAAGTTGAACGGCCTCGTGGGGGCCGGGATGACTTTCAGGGTGATACTGAATTCCAAGACAATTGTATTTATCAGAATAAAATCCTGCAACTGACTTATCATTGAGGTTAATATGTGTGACGCTGACTTCAGCGGGCAGTGACTTCTCATCAACGGCGTACCCATGATTCTGGCTCGACATATAAATGAGTTTCAACAGATTATCTCGGATCGGATGATTGGCGCCGCGATGGCCGAACTTCATTTTATAGGTTTTTGCTCCCAACGCTAATGACAATACCTGGTGCCCCATGCAAATTCCGAAAATGGGTATTTTACCCAGAAAAGATCGGATCGTCTCAGGTGCAACCAACACTTTGTCCGGATCGCCGGGGCCATTTGTTAACACTAATGAATCCGGTTTCCAGTCTGCGATAACGCTAGCCTCTGTTCTTGATGGGAACACTCGGACGTGTCCTGATCGGAGCAGAATTTCCCGCAAAATATTTTCTTTTGAGCCTAAATCTAAAATAGCTACCCGCGGGCCCTTTGGATTTTTCCCGGTGAAATCTTCAATTTTTTCGCGAGAGCATAAATGAACCCAATCTGAGTCCATATTTTTTTGTTTCTCAATGAGTACCATAGCTTTTTTCCGAGCTTCCTCAGGAGTGGCCGCGGCTACAATTGCTCCCCAAGGAGTACCATTTGATCGCAACTTAATAACAAGCCTTCGTGTATCGACTTCAGTAATAACCGGAACCTTATTTTCAATCAGCCGTTGCATCCATGTATTTTCTCTCGGGCTGTTTTGCATTTGCACACACACAAAGCCCTGTATCCATAATTGTTTGGATTCCCAGACGTTTTTATCAACGCCATAGTTACCCTGCATAGGCGCCGTCATAACAATGATCTGAGAAAAATAAGATGGATCTGTGGCAATCTCTTCATAGCCGGTATGAGACGTGTTAAATACAACCTCGCCTGCTTTTTCAGGAAACGGAGTTTGTTCAGCTAATTGGAGCCCTTCAAAACATTCGCCATCTTCCAACACAAGAAAACTTTTATTCATAGACACCTTACGTAACCTGTACGTTATCAAAAATTTTTCGAATTAATGCTTCACGCAGAAAAACTCCGTTTTCCACTTGTTTCAGAATCATACACCTAGGGTCTTTCAAAACATCTAGTTCAATTTCAATTCCGTAATTGATCGGGCCCGGATGCATGATCAAACCTTCACTTTTAAAATTTTTCAGACTCGTTGAACTCAAGCCGAAATTTTCGCGGTAATCTTCCAATAGAAACAGATTTTCATTGTCGTGACGTTCCTTCTGAACTCTTAAAGCTATTACGACATCGGCCCAGGTTAATGCATCCTGTAGTTTTTTAAATAGCTGAACAGAAGTACCTGCCGCCGCCGCCGGCAGAAATTCTTCCGGAGCACAGTAGCCAATGTTGTAATTTAGTTTTTTAGCAAGTTCGAGGTGTGAACAGACGACCCGGGAATGTTTAATATCGCCGACAAACAGAACATTCCGCTTATCCAGTGTTTTAAATTTTTCAGAAATTGTTAAAGCGTCTAAAAGAGCCTGAGTAGGATGCCCTTGTTGCCCCCACCCTGCATTAATCACGGGCACATCAAGTTCGCTTTCGATCTGAGCCAAATTAACCAGATCATTGCACCGGACTACAAAAAATAATGGACGCATCGACTGAATGTTGAAAATTGTGTCCTCAACGGTTTCACCCTTTTCGATACTTGTGCCGATTCCGCCATCTAAAATAAGCGGATGGTAGCCGGCACGACTGCAGGCCGCTTCAAAACTGAAACGTGTTCGTGTGCTGGGTTCAAAAAATAATAACGCCGCTGTACCTTTGTATCCGGAATGATAGACCCCGGAAGTGATCTGGAATTTATTAAAATTAGTCTTAAGAAGGAGAGCTTCAGAGAATAGACTATCAATGCTTGATTTTTGGAAATTATTTAAAGTTATCAGAGAGCTTTTGCTCGCAGGCATTGAATTAAATGCTAAAGCCTCATTGAAGCTTTGTCAAAATTCGATTCCACCTAATTCCTAAACTTTTAGAAATGAAATCTTGCGTTGCAGAATAAGACATCCAAACGAATAGCGGTTTGCCGATTATTTGGTCATCTGAGATCATCTCAGCGGAATTCGGGTCGTTTTCGATAGTACGAAAATCATTGGCCACCAGGACCTGAGCTTTATCCAGTTTTATCTTCGATAGCTTTATCGTCTTATTTATATCTTCCAACCGGATAATTTTCCGGGCCGAATCAATACATTTTTCTTCATAAATACTGAGAGACTCGTCTGCGGTTTTTTCCGAAAAGGTATAATTGCACTTGGTTGCGTTAATCGAGTACTCACCATTAACAAACTCTACTTCATCTGCTCCCACTGCAATGACTCTTTTTATAAATGTTTGGGAATTTTTATTAAAAACCACCAGATCCCCATGCTTTGGCCCGAAGGTCGACTTTGAAGCTAAAATAAAATCGCCAACTAAAATATTAGGTGCCATCTTCTGAGATGAGACTTTATAAACTGAAACTAAAAAAGTCCGGCAAAATAAAGCGGCCAGAATAGCTATTGCGACAATTGCGTATTTCATGGATCACCAGCTTTTTTAAATATTCGGTCTGGCCTGAGCTTCAAAGGGTCGCAAATCATCGGAGCCGTTGGTATTGTGTCTTCACAACTCAACCAGATATAGGTTGCGCGACCCACCAGAAATTTTTCATCAACAAAGCCCCAGAATCGGGAGTCGTGAGACTGGTCGCGATTATCGCCCATAACAAAATAGGAATTAGGTGGGACCACAAATTGTTTTTCAAGAGGGTCTACGTGTTCCCGTGTGGTCGACAGCCTGATTAAATGCTCCTGCGGTAATCCGGCCAAGTCGCTCGGTATGGTTTCAAGAAAATAACTGAAATCATCTTCATCTGAATAAATACCTTTACCAATACTTTGAAGAATCCAAGGTTTGTCATTCAGAATAATTTGACCGTTTTGCACATTGATTCTATCTCCGGGCAATCCGATTAAACGTTTAATGAAAAAGACTTCTCGATTTTCAGGGAATCTGAAAACAATAATATCTCCGCGTTTTGGCTTTTTAAATTTATAAAGCCATCCGTCTCCAAAGGGAGCCTTGATGCCGTAACTGTATTTAGCCACAAGAATATGGTCATGGATCATGAGATTAGGCATCATGCTTTCAGAGGGAATTACGAAGGGCTCAACAATAATCCAGCGAAGAACGAATACTAAAATCAACGGTGCAAGAAAAAGGGTAAGAGCCATGCTCCATGTACCCTGTTTACCTATTTTTTTAATTGGAAAACCCATCTAGGATTCCAGATCTTTAATTATGAATCATATGGAAGAATCGAGTTCCACGCACTGTTATTGGATTACAGATCACAGACACAATCGGAAGCATTTCCTCGCAACTTAACCAGACAAATCCGGCTTTACCTAAAATATTTTTCTTAGGCACAAATCCCCAAAAGCGGGAGTCATGCGAATTGTAACGATTGTCGCCCATCACGAATAAAGAATCTTCCGGAACAATCCACTCTCCATCGCCCGGAAACCCGACCAGCTCACCTTTTTTCATCAATATGCTATGTTCAATGATTTTAGGGTCCTTCTGATTGTGATAGCCGCCTTCCAAAAGTTCAGTGAAATGAACATAATTGGATTTCGTATCCTGATAGCCGCCTTCACTTTTGAAATCTTCTTCTCTTAAATAATCAAAATCAGAAGATGATTTCGGTACTATTTTTTCCTGAGCTTTATCGTTGATATAAAGAGTGCCGTTATCAAATTTTACTTTGTCGCCGGGAACTCCTACAATTCTCTTAATGAAAAAGGTGCTCATATCACGGGGGTATTTAAATACAATCACTTCACCGCGCTCAGGTTCTCTGAATTTTACCATCCAGTTTTCACTGAACGGGAAACGAATTCCGTAAGTAATTTTGTTTACAAAAATATGATCGTTTTTTAAAAG
>JAYTFA010000053.1:0-3036 GCA_043734765.1 Pseudobdellovibrio sp.
CCTTATCTGGGGGGTTGCAGAGTTTTGCAAGAGATCCTCCTATGGAGGATTTTTTTATGTCTAAAAGCTTAATCGGAATGTTTGTAGTCAGCCTATTACTGAGCCGTGTTTTGTTCGCCGGTGAACTCGCAAAATTTTCGTCGATATGTTCGCAAGATACCTGCGATAAACCTTATTCCAAGTCGATGAGTTATCACTATCTTGATCTCAAAAAAATTGATGAGAATTTAAAAGTCATATTAGAGCGGATGGCAGGCAAACAAGCCCAGATTTGGGGCGACACGATTCTTGAGGGAGACTATGCGGCGGATGGAAATACCCGATTGGATCAGGTCGTAAATCTATATAAAAGTGATGAACTCATCGGATATTTAATCACCTATTCAGAAAGAGCCTGGGATACCAGCGTCTGTCAATATGACGGGATTCACGATTCAACTCTTTTGGGCTGTGCTCCGGGACGCATTATTGAATCCATTTACGTGTCCTTAGACTTTAAGGACTTCTTCTATGATGAAAAAACAGCGGCTGTTTTTAAAGAAGACAAATACCCCAAATAAAGGGTTTTTCGATTTTTAATAGAAAATAATCCGAAAATGCTTTAGCTTATTAGCCATGTCGCAAAAAAATTATAAACCGCTGATGCACGAACCTTTGAGAACCAGTTTAACAGTGCCATTGCAGGTGGCTTTAGAAAAATCCGGTGTAAAAGCGAGTTTAGAAGAAATTTACAATGCCCTCGTTGATCCCCCGAATACGGACATGGGACATCTTGCCTTTGGGTGTTTTATATTTGCAAAATCTTTAAAAAAATCTCCGGCTCTTGTAGCAACGGAGCTAAAATCTTTTCTGGGTTCTATAGTAGGAATCTCTTCCATTGAGGCAGCAGGACCTTACCTCAATATTAAATTCAGCCCTAAAGTTTTAGCTCAGCATACGGTGAGAAAAGCTCTTACTTCCGAAATGTTCACGACAATCCTTGTAGCTGACGCGCCCCGAACCATGATCGAGTACTCACAGCCCAATACCCACAAAGAATTGCATGTAGGACACATGCGAAATCTCTGTTTGGGAGACTCTTTGATCCGATTGCTGCGTCGAAGTTTCGGCGCTGATAAAATTATCAGTTCCACTTTTCCCGGTGATGTGGGAACTCATGTGGCAAAATGTTTATGGTATATTAAGAATCACGTCGGTCTTGCAACTTTAGCGCAAAAAAGAAATGATCCGCTCCGCGGTGAATGGCTCGGACAAATGTATTCGTCTGCCAATTTGAAGCTGGAAGACGAGGCCGCCACGCCGGATATTTTCGAGCGAAATAAAGCTCAGCTGACGGAAATTTTAAAACAGCTTGAAGCCTGCCATGGGGAGTATTTTGATCTCTGGAAAGAAACCCGGGAGTGGTCGATTGATCTCATGAATAAAGTCTATAAATGGGCGGGTGTTGAATTTGACCGCTGGTACTGGGAGTCTGAAGTAGACGCTGATTCCGTAAAAACCGTAAAAAAATATTTTGCAGAAGGTAAGCTTCAGGAATCGCGTGGCGCAATCGGTTTGGACTTCTCAGATGAAAATTTAGGTTTTTGCCTGCTTTTAAAAAGCGATGGCACCGGCCTGTATGCAACAAAAGATATTGAATTGGCCCGAAGAAAATTTGAAGATTTTAAAATCGAGAAATCTATTTATGTAGTTGATATGCGACAAGCTTTACATTTTAAACAGGTATTTAAAGCCCTGGAAGTGCTTGGTTTTGAACAGGCTAAAAATTGTTATCACTTGCAGTATAACTTTGTTGAATTGCCGGACGGAGCCATGAGTTCCCGAAAAGGCAATATTGTTCCGCTTATGTCTTTAGTAGATAAAATGAAAGCGCACGTAAAAACTCAGTACTTGGCCCGACATGCAAACGAATGGTCGGCAGAGGAAGTAGAAAACGTGGCAGACACAGTAGCTAAAGGCGCCATTAAGTATGGAATGCTCCGCCAGGACACGAATAAAAAAATTGTTTTTGATATGGATGAATGGCTAAAGCTTGATGGCGAGTCCGGTCCGTTTGTTCAGTATTCTTATGCCCGTATTAACTCTTTGCTGAAAAAATTCGGGCAAGAGGGTTCTGAGTTCAACGGTGAGCTGCTGACTCATGGTTCGGAAGTTAAATTGATGCAGCATCTGATGAACTTCAACAGCGTTATCCTGGCTTCGGCAGAAAATTATAAGCCGGCAGCGCTCTGTACCTATCTCTATGATGCGGCCAAAAAATTTAATGTTTTTTATCACGAGTGCCCGATTGGGAATGTGGAGGATGCAGAGTTGCGCAAAGCGCGGCTGGCTCTTACTGCAAGTGTAGGATTAGTTTTAACTAACGGCCTGAGCCTTTTGGGAATTCCGGCTCCGGACAGAATGTAAAAGAGTCTTTCAAATGAAATTTAAAAAAAAATTATTAGAAGGTGTTTTAGTTCAAAGATATAAAAGATTTTTTGCCGATATTGAGTACAAGGGCGAAAAATTCACGATTCATGTGCCCAACACGGGAAGCCTTAAAAGTGTAATTGAAAAAAATCAAAAGCATAAATGTTGGTTCAGTCTGCATGGCGATGAAACCAAAAAGCTTAAGGGCACATTAGAGGCCGTTCAGGCAACAAATGGCACCTGGGTCGGTGTAAATACATCCAATCCCAATAAAATCGTACTTGAAGCTATACAAGATGCCATCGAATCGAAAAAGCACCATTTTGCGCATTGGTCTGAATATGGGTTTTATAAATCAGAGCATAAAATTTCCAAAGAAACCAGATTAGACGGCGTATTTTGCCTGAACGAAGCGGACCTGGAAAATTCAAATTCAAAAAAACACTACATTGAAATTAAAAACACCACTTTGATAGGCGAGCACGGCGGTCAAAAAGTGGCCTTGTTTCCGGATTCAGTTACGGAACGGGGACAGAAGCATATTCGCGAAATGGTGGAGCTCATTGAGCAGGGTCATAAGGCCGAGCTGATTTTTACCGTTCAAAGAGATGATGTAACGGCTTTTGC
>JAYTFA010000054.1:0-3271 GCA_043734765.1 Pseudobdellovibrio sp.
ACCCAAGACAACTGGAATAGTGTCACCAGGGAATTCGTATTTTGTAAGAAGTTCGCGAATTTCCATTTCAACAAGCTCAAGTAATTCTTTATCGTCAACCATGTCACATTTATTCATGAACACAACAAGGGCGGGAACACCAACCTGACGAGCAAGAAGGATATGCTCTCGAGTTTGTGGCATAGGACCGTCTGCTGCAGAAACAACTAGAATAGCGCCATCCATTTGAGCGGCACCAGTGATCATATTTTTTACGTAATCGGCATGTCCCGGGCAGTCAACGTGAGCATAGTGACGCGCGTCTGTTTCATATTCAACATGAGTTGTAGAAATAGTGATTCCACGCGCTTTTTCCTCTGGAGACTTATCGATCATTGCGTAAGACATAGCTTGTGCCTTACCTAGTTTCGCAAGAGTTGTCGTGATAGCAGCTGTTAATGTTGTTTTACCATGGTCGACGTGACCAATAGTACCGATATTGCAATGCGGTTTATTACGGTTAAATTTCTCTTTAGACATATGTCCTCCTGCAGAGATTGTTATTTATATTTACGTTCATCAAACTAATCAAAAACTGAGTTGCAAGCAACTGGTCTTTTTAAAAAAGCATCAAGTTGGAGCCCGTGATCGGAGCCGAACCGACGACCTCACCCTTACCAAGGGTGTGCTCTACCACTGAGCTACACGGGCAATAAAACCGGTGTCTTATTCCCATCAAGAGTTTATTTGGAGCGGGAGACGGGTCTCGAACCCGCAACCCTCTGCTTGGAAGGCAGATACTCTAGCCAATTGAGCTACTCCCGCATCATCATCAAACTCTTGAGACTACGCAGCCTAAAATACACTTTATCGCTTTATCACTTTGATGGATAAAAGATGGATAAAATGGTGGACAGGGAAGGATTCGAACCTTCGAAGACCGAAGCCAGCAGATTTACAGTCTGCCCCCTTTAGCCACTCGGGCACCTGTCCAAACAATGCGCACTCGCAAAAATTTGGAGCTGGTTATGGGACTCGAACCCGCAACCTGCTGATTACAAATCAGCTGCTCTACCAATTGAGCTAAACCAGCACTCAGACGCAACAAAACCGAAATAAAATCCATCTTGTCACGACGTAACTTGAAATTTCTATCGGAACATTGGTCTTAGGTCAAACTCAATTTAGTCAGGTTTTATTTTTGTTTGTAGACTCTGGCAGTTTGTCTCGATCATGCTTAGTAAGTAATCAGATATCTGTCTGGACTAAAAAATCCCCGAATTATAAATCTTTTTCAACTCAGATAAATTCCGAATATATATAATTTTATTTTTATATATATTCTGCAAAAAAATTCGATCCAGTTGCGGCCACATTCCGTGATGAACATTCCAGATTGTTTTTCCTAACTTCATAGTTTGTCCGAACGTAGATTCAAAACATCCTTCCGGCAGCTCTTCTCTGCGGAAAAAAAGCCCTTTGATCTGACGCTTGATGCACCACCAGTAATTTCTCCAGAGCGGAAAACGAATAAATACCACAACATCCGACTTCTGAAAGCGATCTTCAATTATCCTCAGTGGACCGAAGCCATCGATGATCCAGACCTCGCGATTTGAAACATCTTCTAGTATTTTTCTTGTTTCGGCCGGCTCTCTTATTTTCATGCCCGCTAAAAATTGTATGCTGTCCACGTGGGTCAACGGCAGTTTATATCTTTCTGCTAACGCGCGACTGAGTCGTGTTTTACCGGAGCAAGCATTTCCGATAACGGAGATTTTTTTAAAACTCATAATATCTTCTCAAGATTCTTAATTGTCCTATCAATTGCGAATTGAGTGCTTTCAATGAGTTCTTGGTTCTTTTTCAACTGACGCAACTTGAGTGCATCATTAAAAAAATTAAGAGCATTTTGATAGTCTTTGGTATCGAAATACAGTTTTCCCAGGTGTTGCAGAGCAAAGTCTTTATATTCTGACAATTCCGGATTCGAATCTATTGCAATCAGGCTTTCTTCAAACATATTTTTTGCGGCTGAAAACTCGTAATTGTAGCGTTTAACATCGGCCCATCTCAATTGATTAACAATATGAGTTTTTAACCCTAAATTACTGGATTTAATAACTTCATCAATTTGTTCTAATATATTCTGGGCCTCAGGTAATCTTCGGAGTATTTTAAGGTAATTGGCGACAGCGCTCATTCTCTGACAGAACTGTTTGCCATCCGTTTTCTGAAGTTCACCGATTTCTGCCAATTCCTTCTCAACAAAAGCGCTCATGGCAGAAGGGTTGTCAGGAATCATTTTTAAGTCCTCTGAATAAGAATGCGATAAATCTGTTTTTTTCAACCCTAACATCTATTCTTTATGCCAGCTGATTTCTATTTTGTACCCGATATGAATATGATTCAGGTTCATAAATTTTCCTTCATCATTTTTTTAATTCCGCGGCTCATATCATCTTGGCGTGTTTCAAGGCCTTCAATCACTCCATTTCGATCAATCAAAGGCCGGTTCTGGCTCAATTTAAACTTAGCCTCGATTTTTTCTGGAATAATCGTAAATGCAATAATTGCAGAAGTTAAATGTTTAGGATCTAGCAAATCCGCCGGCAGTTCGAACTTCCATGCACCGGCGCCCTGCTCGAAAGCCTTTGTCAGATCCTTTAAATTTGCGCAGATTTCATCAAATGAATTGTTAAATTCAAGTTTTCCGTGAATATGCACTACGCAATAATTCCATGTTGGCACGTCTCGTCCCGATTGATACCACGTCGGCGTAATATAAGTATGGGCTCCGTTAAATATGAGAGTTATATTGTTATCGGCTTGTAAATGCCTAACATGGGGGTTTCTCAATGAGAAATGGCCCTTAATTGATTTAATTTCATTATTTTCGATTTCAGCCACAATCGGAATATGACTGATTGACAGACTCCCCGCTTCGTCTTTGGAGATCATTGTAACGAAAGGATAATTTGTGATGAGCTCAACGATCTGACTTTTTTCTCTGGGATTGAAGTGGGCTGGTTTGTACATTTTGTGACCTCGATTAAAAAGGTGACTTATAACAGCATTTTTTATGAATTTTTATTTCTTTAACTTTTTCAAGCTTGTCGTCGGGGATAAAAATTAACTGCCATTGTTCCTTGTTTTCTTCGGGTGGCGTAATTTCATAAGCATAGATGGTATCGCTAAAGAAATAACTATCAGGAGTTCCCATCTCTGCACGGACCTTACTCATTGCTTTATTTATATATGTTTTTTTCATAATTAGATTAACCGACATCGC
>JAYTFA010000055.1:0-2475 GCA_043734765.1 Pseudobdellovibrio sp.
GCCTGCCAAAAAGGACTGTCAGTTTTGTTTTTAACGGCTGCTGAAATGGTAAACCGTCTTCAGCACGCGCAGAAAACTTTTAATTTAGAACTCGAATTAAATAAATATCGAAGGCCTCAGGTGCTCATCATTGACGAACTCGGCTATGTGAGTCTGGACACGACAAGCTCAAATCTGTTTTTTCAAGTCATATCAAGCAGGCATGATCAAAAGTTGGGAACAATCACCACAACTAACATGTCGTTTGGGAAGTTTAATCAGATTTTTGCTAATGATGCCATTGCCCACGCCATCGTGGACCGACTCGTCAATGACGCTGAGGTATTCTATCTGGAGGGAGATAGTTACCGGCCACATCAACGAACAGAAAAAATGAAGCGAAAAAAAGAAAACGCTTAAACCACTAACGAATCTAAATCGTGAGACGCTATTGCTATCGGTAAAAATCCGCTCGGCAAGGCGTACTCACGTCTTAAGCAAAAGTGGTAGTCGTGGCGGCGCCATTCCGGCGAAAACTGTATAGTTCCAGATCGCCGCCTCCATGGGGGGATTAACACTGTTGAAATAGCTCATGTTGAAAACACCAGAAACTTATCTTAAAATGAATTTAGTTTTAATTCAGAATCCAATATTTTATAAAAAATTTCACCTGCAGCCGCCCCTCCTCGGGCAACAGGGTGCATTCCGTCTTCAGTATAATAATCTTTAGGATTTAAATTCGTTTTTTTTGTCTTTTTTAAATAATTAAAGTCATCTTGAAAGTACTTATCCAAACGAAAACTTTGAATATTCAGTTTTTCTGCTAGGTCTTCAACTTTAAGATGAGTTAGTGGGCAACTAACTTCGTAACCGGAGTCTTCACAAGATAAAATTTGACCGTTCTTCATAAACTCAGGCCAAATAAAAACATATATTTTAAAATTAAATTTTTTCGACAATTCAGTTAGTTTCAAAAGTCCTTTTTCGATATTATTATTAAAAACATTTTGCTGCATTTTCATTGCTTTTTGTTGTCGATACATTTGTAAAAAATAATAAGACCAGCTAAGAATAATTGATTTTTTTATCAAATGCACATAGCTGCCAATAAATTTATTATGGACTATTCTCTCATTAAGATCGGCATTAAAATTATTGGTATCATTTCTGACATAATTTAAAACGACAACTTGTGGCCTGAACTGCAAACCTTTTTTTTCAAAAAGAGCCACTTCCGCCTCTGTGCAATACCCGTCTGTGCTAAAGTTTAAAACCTCAACATTGCGGTGATTTTTTAAAAAGTTTCCTTCAAGCTGAACAGTGGGTAATTCAGAAATTAAAAGTTCACTGCCCATCAGTACTGAATCCCCCAAAAAAGCAATCCTGGTTGTATTATTATTGTTTGGGTTAATATTCCTTTCTTTATCTCGAAGACCAAATGAGTTTGTCCAAATATCTAAAATACGATTTTGATCTGAAAGCTTTTTGCGTTCATTTGGCAACATCTCATAGCCAAGCAAGGGGTTATCGGACTCAATATAACGATAGTCTTCAACATTGCTAAACTTTAGGGGTGCTTGTACATTGAACAGGTTTAATAAAATTTCTGCTGAAATCAAAAAAATTAAGTAGGAAAACAGTAGCGGTCCAATTATTTTTAATAACTTAAAAACCATATAAATCAGGCTAACTTAAATTATTTAGAAAGCGAACTCAATTTATCAGATGCGGCTAAGACGGATTAATGGGAATCTGCAACGATTTTGAGACTTGGAGAAATTCTATGTTGATTGGGTATGGCCGGGTTTCAAAAGAAGACCAGAATTTAGATGCACAAAAAGATGAACTCAAAAAAGCAGAGTGTGAAAAAACCTACACCGATAAAATTAGCGGAGCCGCAGATGATCGCGCAGGACTTGATGAGCTTCTGGCTTTTGCAAGGGCCGGTGACGTTCTTGTGGTGTGTAGGCTTGACCGTTTAGGTAGGACACTTAAAGCTGATACTATTAATTGAGGAGCTCGCAGCAAAAGGAATTGGCTTTAAATCTTTACGTGAAAGTATTGATACGACAACACCTGGCGGGCGGTTGGTTTTTCATGTATTTGGTGCATTAGCTGAGTTTGAGAGGGCTTTGATCAGCGAAAGAACTAAAGCAGGCCTAGCCGTCTGAATCTGATTGATAGCTGCGAAACTTTCAATGGAAGCGACGATAGAAAGGACCATTGTAGCAAAGACGATTTTAGGGCTCATTTGATTCTCCTTCAAAAAGTAAGAATTTGCGCCGATACAGCGCAAATCCTGTAGAATTTATTTTTAATTAAAGCATTCTATTATGATGGACGTAGACGATAGGTGTATTAGTTCCATTTTAAAATCAAGTTAAGCATTCTGGCTTGCTCAGTTTCGGCCTTCATTAATTTCTCATGTGAGCCACTCATATTGTTGGCATCATCTATCTGAAGTTGACGAACGAGTTCAGCCAGCTTTGCCAGCTC
>JAYTFA010000056.1:0-9775 GCA_043734765.1 Pseudobdellovibrio sp.
TGAACATTGGGCGAGACAGAAAAAAACTCCTTGAGTGGAACCGTAGAAGATCTTAAATTTCGTTAAGCGTGGCGGTTCGACCAGCGTAACGATTGGTGCCCTGGGCCGGACTTGAACCGGCACGCCCCATTCCTGGAAGCTCAGGATTTTAAGTCCTGTGCGTCTACCAATTTCGCCACCAGGGCACTGTTAATACAGTAGGTTTGAAATACTGGAAGTAAGAAGCTAATGCCTTGAATTATTTTTGTCACGATTTTTGTTCTCGCGCACAGCCCTTTCGATTGACAGCAGACCTTTATCATTTAATTCTTTCTTACTGTGTTACAAGTGAACAAATTCGGCCTCAAAACCATCTTAAATCCTTATTTTTTGCTGATTTTTTCAGCTCTGTTTTTCTCAACCCTCATCGATCAATATTTACAAAAGCAGGTTGAGCAGCTGATCAGCTCAAAAGACGGGCTTAACGGCATGATCTGGGTGTGGGGCGGAATCTCGGTTTTGAGCGCACTTTTTTTTCCGCTATTGATTTCTGTTTTATGCGCTTATGTTTTAATTATCACGAACCAAAAAATTAATGATTTTTTTGCGGAGAATCTGGAATTGAGTTTAATTGAAACCCTACGCGCCTGGGGAAAAACTTTTTTGTGGTCGTTTGTGTTTCTTCTCCCCGGCGTGATTAAATATGTCCATTATATTCTGACTCCCTTTGTAGTTATGTTTTCCCGAAAATATAAAAATGGCGAAGTGGATGCCCTTGAATACTCCACTGTGATTTCAAAACATTTCCGAGGGATGCTCAATCTCTGGCTGGCGGTATTTTTTGTAGTGGTTCCGATTTTTATGTATGCCATTTTTGATGAGTACCGGGTTTTCTCAACCCATCCGGTGGCGGCTACCATTCTTGTATTTGTTGAAGCTGTTATTTTATTGTTGTTTCATTATTTGATTTTGAAATTATTTATTAAATATTTAAACGAGGTAGAAAATGTCGCTCATGTTTAACTGGAAAGATATTAAAAACCGTGATCACGGACTTACTTTTGACGATGTGTTGATTATTCCCAAAAAGTCAGAGGTTAAATCACGTCGCGATCCTTCTTTAAAATCACATCTAACAAAAACCAAATTTCTGGAAACCCCTATTCTTTCGGCCAACATGGATACCGTTACAGAATCCGGTATGGCCATTGCCATGCACAAAATGGGCGGGCTCGGTATTTTACATCGCTTTATGAATGTGGATCAACAAGTAGAGCAGGTTCGCCTAGTTAAAGCCGCAGGCGCCGAAATTATTTCGGCGAGCATCGGTGTTAATGGCGACTACAAAGAGCGTGCGGAAGCGCTTGTAAATGCCGGTGTAAATTTAATTACAATTGATATTGCTCACGGACATTCCGTGCACATGATGGACACTTTGAAGTGGCTGAAAGATAAATTTGCAGGGCTTGAAGTTATTGCCGGAAATCTGGCAACGCCCGATGCCGCCATTGATCTGATTGAAGCCGGAGCCGATGCAATTAAAATCGGAATCGGACCGGGCTCGATGTGTACAACCCGGATTATTACCGGAGCGGGAGTGCCGCAGCTTACGGCGATTGCACTTTGTGCGGAAGCCGCCGCTTCTTACGGCGTTCCGATTATTGCGGATGGCGGAATCAGAACTTCCGGCGATATGGTTAAAGCCTTTGCGGCCGGCGCCAATATCATTATGCTGGGAAGTATGCTTTCGGGAACGATTGAAACTCCGGGAGATATTGTTAACGGAAAAAAACAATACCGCGGAATGGCTTCTAAAAAAGCGCAGATCTCTTGGCGCGGTGATATGCCCCAGGGAATGGCGCCTGAAGGTGAATCCACTTTCGTAACGGTAAAGGGTCATGTGGCCGATGTTATTCACGAACTCACCGGCGGAATCCGCAGCGGTATGAGTTACATTAATGCGGTTACAATTGAGGAAATAAAACAAAAAGCTCATTTCATGGAAATGTCGGCAAACGGTATTTCAGAATCACGAGCCCATGGAGTTCGATAACAGACCCATAGGCGTATTTGACTCAGGTATAGGTGGGATCACCGTACTTCGTGAGTTGGCAAAAACGTTTAATAAAGAGAGTTTTATTTATCTGGGAGATACGGCCAGACTTCCTTACGGTTCAAAATCTCCCGAAACGGTGCGCAAGTACTCTTTGCAAATAATGAAATATCTGATTTCAAAAGATGTTAAGGCTATTGTCGTCGCCTGCAACACGGCCTCAACTCAAGTTTTTGAAAACACTTTTGAGGGCCGTCCGGTTTATAATGTGATAGATCCGGGCGCCCAGATCGCCTGCAAAATGACTGTAAATAAAAAAATTGCAGTCCTTGCAACCCGAGCCACCATTTCGACAGGTTCCTACACTCAGAAAATTAAAAAATTACTTCCCGATGCTGAAGTATTAACTCAGTCCTGCCCGCTTTTCGTACCCTTGGCCGAAGAAGGTTGGTACGACGATCCGATTACAAATTTGGTTGCGTTTCGTTATTTAAATTACTTAAAAAACTCCGGAGTTGATACTGTGGTTCTGGGGTGCACGCACTACCCACTGCTAAAAACCGCTATCCGAAAAATACTCGGAAATAACGTTAACCTAGTGGATTCAGGTGAAGCCATTTCTCAGCAATTAGCGCTGGATTTTAAGATGAATCTTATCACACGATCCGAACCCAATATAAGCTCTTTAACCATTTCACTGACCGATGCCAGTGAGCATTTTGAAACTCTTTCGAATGAGCTTTTGTGCGCGGTAATGAATACGCAAATCCGCTTTGAAACTGTTTCTGTCATTTGACCATAAGTTTTACATCGAAAATCCTTAAATTGAAGGGCTAGAACCCTGTATCCCTTATGAGTGGGGCACCGAATCTGCTAGGTTTTGCATGAGGTTTTAATGTCCAGAGCAGTACGTCAATACAGTTCAGTTTACACTCTGATAGGAGTGCTTCTGCTGCTATTGTCCGGATGCGGGCCTAAATCCAAAATACAGGCCGATATGGCTACGCCAAAGCAGAATATAAAATACGAAAATATTGAGGCGCAACCTACCCTGGTGATCCCGAAAGAAACCGCCGCGAACAAGTCCGTGTATCAGCCCCCTCCTAAAAAAATCATCAACAACGAAAAAGTTGAAATCATTTTAGGCGAAGCCGAACTGCAAAATTCCAAAATCAGCTATAACTCCCTCGATCGCAAAATGACGGTCACCGGTTTGGTCATCATGATGAATGATACAAAAGAAAAAATAACCGAAAGAGAATTTTCTGTAACCGGCATTCGCGGAAAAGATCAGAGCTCCGTTATTTTAAAAGAAGAGGAATCGGCCTCCGATAAAAAATTACTCGTTAGCGCGCAGGCCAATTGCCTGGACTACACAGATAATAATGAAATCGATTGCAATCACGTTGTGGTAGATGTTTTTATTTTTTATAATAATAAATACTATACAGAACAGATTGAAGTGAATCGCACAAAACCGAAAGCACTTGCACCTATTCCGCCAACTGTTGAACCAACACCCGCAGTAACTCCTCTAACACCGTTGCCAACTCCGGCAGTTGAAGCGCCGATCCAGCAGGAACAAGAAGATCAAATTGAGATACAACAAACCGAACACCCGGATGAATCCATCGATGGACGCTATCAGGGCGGCGCTGAGACCGTGAATCTGGATTTACTATTTCCGAAAATTTCACCTGTGGAACCTGTGGTTACAGTTGAACCGGAGCCTCTGCCTGCACCCTCACCAGTCGTGGCCGCACCGGTTGTACCGCCTGTGGCAAAACCGGTACCAAAAGACAAGCCTCTTACTCCAGATCTGCAGCAAACTAAAAATGGCGAAGTACGACCTATCAATCAATGTTTCGGATTTCCAGATGATGGCTTTTTACGGAATGCCACTTCGGTTTACAACCGTCAGCAGGCCCTTAATAAAAAAGCTTATTTTGAAGTGGTGTTGCCTGAAAAGAAAAGATATTACGCCACTTATGAAATGGCCGAAATGATCTCCCGCATCGGCGAGCAACTCAACAAACAGTATTCAAAAACATTATACGTTTCAAATATCTCGGCCATTAACGGCGGAAAAATAAATCCGCACGCCAGCCATCAAAATGGTCTGGATGCCGATCTGGCTTATCCGACCGATGTGGCCAATCTTAAATTTCCGTTGGTTGTGCGCATGAAGACGCGCGAATATTTTCCGAAAAATTATTCGGTTGAAAAAACCTATCAGCTACTGAAATTTCTGTTCCGACAAAAAGACATTTCAGTGGACCGTATTTTTGTGGATGAAAAAGTAAAAAAAGAACTTTGCACTTATGCGCTGTCGCAGAATGAATTAACGAGTGAGAGTAACAATTCGGTTCAGGAAATTTTTGAAAACCTGCAGCACGTAGAGGGACACGGCGATCATTTCCATTTAAGAATTAAGTGCTCCAAATCAGACCCGGGCTGCAGAAACCGCATTTATAAAAAAATGGAGAGTTGCGCTCCGCCTAGGCCTCTGTAAAAAATTCGCCTACGTCTCAATAACAATTTCAACCGCTTCATCCCGTAAATTATAGCGGGATGCCATTACCGAGCCGTAGGCTCCAACGTCACAAATGGCCACAAAATCTTCTTCCTCAATAGGAGTACAGGTCCTATTTTCAGCCAGCACGTCCGTAGATTCACAAATAGGCCCCACGATATCATAGGGCTGCGAAATTCCATCACGGTGTCTCAACGGCAGAATTTCGTGATACGCACCATAAAGTGCCGGCCGGATCAGTTGGGTCATGCCAACATCTAAAATTAAAAACCGCTTATGCGGGGTCTCTTTGATAATTTCCACTCGCGATAAGAGCACACCGCTTCGCGCCACTAAAAACCGGCCGATTTCCAAAAGATAAAAAGCATCGAAGCCGCCAAGTTCTTTATCAAACACTTCCTGCAATTGCTTCCATCTCTGATGGTCTTCATCGGAATCTGAATTTTTATAATCAATGCCAATGCCGCCGCCCAGATCAAAGCGCTCCAGTTCCGGACATTTATTTTTTGCAGAGCTGTAAAACGGTTTCATCACGCTTAGGGCTTTTTCAAAAACACTGACGTTCATAATCTGTGAGCCCAAATGAAAACTCAATGCTTTCAGATTCAATCGAGGATTTTCTAAAATCATCTGAATCGCAATTTGTGCGGATGCGAAATCAAGACCGAATTTTGAGTCTTTCAATGCAGTTGAAATGGATTTGTGGGTCTGGGCATCGATTTCCGGATTAATTCTTAAACCCAGACTTACCGTTTTATTAAGTTTTTCGGCAATCAGCGCAATTTTATTAACTTCGGACAGGCTTTCCACATTGATCTGGTAAATATCTTTTTCAATGGCCCATTTTAATTCTTCTTTGGATTTACCAACTCCTGAAAAAATAATATCCTGCATGCTGAAGCCGGCCTCAAGAGACCTTTTGATTTCACCTACGGAAACAACGTCCACTCCGCAATTCATTTTTTTTATTAATTTCAATATGTCTAAATTAAAATTTGCTTTGACGGCGTAATGCAATTTGCCTAATTTTTTCCATTCCTGAATCCATTCAATGCGTTCTTTGATAATATCCAAATCGTAGAGGAATAAGGGTTGCTTATAGTCTTTGACAAATTCGCTCAACCGCTTGGGTATTAATCCGAAATGAAGTTCTTGATTGGAATATTGTAAAAGCTTGCGTGACATTCTCAGTATTTTGCACGAATATTGCCGTTATGGAAATGTTCAAATTCGGTGAAACTAAATTAAATTTGCCTATTCATGCTTATAGGTTCAAGGCCGCCACTTTTTCTGAGAAAAAAGCTCACGTTTTAATCATTGGCGGCGTCCATGGTGACGAGCCCGAAGGTGTTGTGGGAGCACGGGGCTTGCTCGAAGCCTTTCGTCAGAAATACACTTTAGAGCTGAATATAACCCTGATTCCCGAATTCAATCCCGAAGGTGTTTTACTCAACACCAGAGGCAATTCCAGCAAAGTTGATCTCAACCGAAATCTGCCGACGAAAGATTGGTCGCCCATCGCGGCTTCAGAGCGTTATAATCCCGGCCCAAATGCCCTCAGTGAAAAAGAAAATCAGGCCTTAGTTACCTGGCTTAAAGATAATAAAACAGATTTAATCATCTCACTGCATTCATGGAAACCTATGCTCAATGTCAATGGTGATATTCCGGAGGCCGAAGTGATTGCAAAGCTCACCGGATACTCCATTGAGCCCGACATCGGCTATCCTACTCCCGGCTCATTGGGAACTTATGCAGGACTCGAAAATAAAATTCCCACACTAACTTACGAAATTGAACGGGATTTACAGTTTGATCAGATTATCCGAATTCATGTTCCTGCCCTAATCGCAGGTTTAAAAGAAACCGAGCGACTGCGAAACAGATAGTTTCTTAAATAGAAAGAAGATTTTTCTTATGCAAACCAGAATTAATGAGATCTATGAAAAATCCATCAACGGATCTGAAATTTCAGGCGAAGAGCAAAAAGTAATTGCTGAAGTTATCCAAAAAATTGATCAGGGCCAATTACGGGTTTGCACCAAGACCGATAACCTCTGGATAACACATGAGTGGATTAAAAAAGCTATATTGCTTTATTTTAAAATCCAGAAAAATGTTCTTATTGAAACCGAACACTGGAATTATTTCGACAAAGTTCCGGTAAAAAAATGGCAGGGCACTGAGGGCGTCAGAGTGGTTCCGCCGGCCGTTGCCAGATACGGCAGCTACATCGAAAAGGGCGCCATCTTAATGCCGTCCTATGTAAATATCGGCGCCTATGTTGGAGCCGGCACTATGGTGGACACCTGGGCCACAGTCGGTTCATGCGCCCAAATCGGAGCCAATGTTCATTTATCAGGTGGAGTCGGAATTGGTGGCGTGTTAGAGCCTGCACAGGCCCAGCCCGTGATTATCGAAGACGAATGTTTTTTGGGCAGCCGATGCATTGTTGTTGAAGGTGTTCATCTTGAGCAGGGCGTGGTTTTAGGCGCAGGGGTCACTTTAACCTCATCCACAAAAATTATTGATGTTACAAATCCTTCCGGCCCACAGATCATGAAAGGCCGCGTTCCGGCCAATTCCGTTGTTATACCTGGAGTGGAAAATAAAACCTTTGCAGCCGGCTCCTATGGAGTGCCTTGCGCACTGATTATCGGCCAGAGGCAAGAGTCTACAAATAAAAAGACTTCGCTTAATCAGGCGCTACGCGAATACAACGTCAGTATTTAATCAAATCTAGTTTTTTTGTTTCAGCAAAATGGCCGGCTGAATCTTGAGAGTGGCTTTTGCCGGCAGATAAGAGCCGAAAAAAGCCAGCAGCCCTGCCACAATCAGCACAACCAGCACAAAATAATAATTAACAGATGCCGGAATCGAAGAATCGTAATAGATATTAGGTAAAATATTAACAGGATTGTGTTCAATATAAAGACTGGTGCCGATTCCTAAAAAAGACCCTAACCCGATAGCTCCGCCGGAAATCCACAAACCCATTTTTGTAAACAACCAGAGAGTTCGCTTCTGAGAAAGCCCTAAGGTCTTGATAATGGCAATGTCGCGTTTTTTCTGCGACATCAACAGCACCAAAACAGTCAGGATTGAAGACGAGGCAATTAAACCCGCCAATCCTAAAAATGTTCCGATCATTAATTTTTCCATTTTTAAAGCAAAAAATAAATCAGAGTTTTTTTCCTGCCATGTTTCGGATGTGATGGATTTAGCCGCCAGCAGCTGTTTTAAATCCTCCGCCTTATCAACCGAGTCAAACCAAATATGATTTCCGGTTTTGCGACTGAGAGTTTTGGCAAAAATTTTCAGCGATAAATCACTGTTGAATAAAATCAATTTGGAATCCAGATCATATAAATCTGTAACCAGAATTCTTTTAACAATTACTTTTTGAAAAACCGGGGTTTCCAGCGAGCTCAACAGCAGGGTCTCCGGCGGAATTAAAGTCAGCTCATCTCCCTCTAACAAACCCAGCGAACGGGCCATATCCACGCCTATTGCCACTTCGTTTTCATTCAGAGCCAGAGCTGAAAAGTCATTTTCAACAAAATACTGACCTCGGCCTCGCGCCTTGGTTTGCTTAAGATGACTCATCCAGGTTTCCAGGCCTTCTGCTGAATATCCTATCGCTTCCGCTCCCCTGAACTGACCGTCAATCGTTCGCAAAATCAGATCCAGAGTCTGGTATTTTATAACCTGGGAATTCTGTAAATATTTCTGCACTTCCGGATCTTGCTGCAAAGTATTGACTGTGGTTAAGTGGGGTTCTAAGGCCAGTATCCGGGTTTTAATATTTTTATTCATGCCGTTCATAACAAAAAGTACGATAAAAAATGCGGTCAAACTCAGAACAATGGCAATGAAAGATAAAATTGTGATTCTTCTGACCAGTGCACCGGATCTGCTGGAAAGAATTAATTTTTTCAGAAAAAGATAGCTCAGGCTATTATAAGACATAGATGAAATTATAGACTAGAACGTGCGGGTGTAAACTCAGAAGTGAACGATTTTTTTAAATGACTGATGATCATCAAGATAAATCAGGCCATCTTCCACATACATAGTACTTGCCATGAGGTGACGCGCCGCTGCTGGATGGTTGTTCGTCATATAGATATGTCTCAAGTGACCTTGTCTTTGCCACATTTGAACCCAATCCAGGTAATTCAAAAAAACATGCTCTGATAGCCCCAATGCCGGATCTTCGAGAATCAACATCTGGGGAGTTTTAAGTGTCGGAATAACCAAAAGGAGTAACTTTTGTTTTTCAAACGACAAGGCTTTAAATTTTTTATCCGCGATTTCGGAAATTTCGAAATGCTCATAAGCTTCTTGGATTATTTTTTTAGTGGCGCCTGTGTTGAACAATAGTACCTCAACCGTAATATTGGGGTCAGGCCGGTTCGACTCAAAATAACACGACACGAGTTCATGTACGGAAACCGATATATCTTCACTCCCGTAAGAACCCACATCTGTCCATTTGATTTTTCCCGACTGAGGTTCTTTTCGCCCCGCCAGCATTTCTAAAATATGAACTGAATGGGTCGGATTAGAAGATTGAATTACCACAGTTTGATCCATGGGAACTTCAAGATCAACATGCACCAGAACCGGATCTAATCCTTCATTCTGAAAACTCACATTTTCAAATAATATCTGGTCTAAATTATTTAATTTCTGTTGCCCCATAGGAGGACTATATCGGTATAAAATATCGGCAACTTGAACCCGCATCTCATGGACTAGACTTAAGTGCTGAACTGAATGAACGGAACAATGGAGTAAAAAAGCGATTTTACCGTTTCAAAGAGCACGGCCAACTCCGAATCCTCTCTGGCCGGATTTACAATCGGGAATGTCCGTAACTCAATATCTTCAGGAAAATTCCGCTTAAATGTGCGATAAGCGCGGTACATATGCAATTGAGATGTCATAAGCAGAACACTTTTACATTTCAGATTTTGCACCACTATTAGGCTCTGCACGGCATTTTGATGGGTGCTTCCCGAAATTTTTTCGAGAATGATATTTTCGGTTTTAATTTCCGGATAATAAGGCAACTGCGGAAAAATTTCGTGCAGCTGAGTATCTTTATAAACTCCCGAGATGATAAGTTTTTTAATTTTTCCCAAAGTCAGAATTTCAAAAGCTTCGCGAATTCTCCCTGCCGAGCCGGTTAAAACAACACCGCAATC
>JAYTFA010000057.1:0-2627 GCA_043734765.1 Pseudobdellovibrio sp.
CTGAGTCCGGACTGCGCCGTAATTTTAATATTCTGGGTTTTTCCGGAAGCCGTATCTTTTGCGGAAACACTTAAAATTCCGTTGGCATCCATATCAAAAATCACTTCAATCTGCGGAGTTCCGCGCGGAGCCGCAGGTATTCCGGCTAACTCAAAACGGCCCAGAGATTTATTATCTGAAGCCATCTTTCTTTCTCCTTGAAGAACATGAATATCAACGCCGGGCTGATTATCAGCAGCAGTGGAGAAAATCTGAGTTTTCTTAGATGGAATTGTTGTGTTTCTTTCAATCAACGGAGTCATAACTCCACCCAGAGTTTCAATACCCAGTGATAACGGTGTTACATCCAATAACAGAATGTCTTTTACATCTCCCGCCAATACACCACCCTGAACGGCAGCACCGATGGCCACAACTTCATCCGGGTTAACAGTGCGGTTCGGCTCTTTGCCGAAAAATTCTTTTACCGCTTTTTGAATTGCAGGAATACGGGTTGATCCACCCACTAAAACAATTTCATCAATTTCCGAAGTTTTATAACCGGAATCCGCCAACGCTTTTTTACAAGGCTCAATTGAGCGCTTAACTAAAGCTTCAGTCATCTGATCAAACTTAGATCTTGTCAGCTTAATCTGTAAATGTTTAGGGCCTGAAGAATCTGCGGTAATAAACGGTAAATTGATATCAGACTCTTGCGCAGAGGATAATTCGATTTTTGCTTTTTCAGCCGCTTCTTTTAAACGCTGTAATGCCATTTTATCATTTTTAAGATCAATAGCCTGATCTTTCTTAAATTCAGCAATCAACCATTCTAAAATAATCACGTCAAAATTATCACCACCCAGGTGAGTATCACCATTGGTGGATTTAACTTCAACAACACCTTCGCCGACTTCAAGGATGGAGATATCGAAAGTACCGCCCCCGAAATCATAAATAACAATTTTTTGATCTTTCTTTTTATCAAGACCGTAAGCCAACGCTGCGGCTGTAGGTTCATTGATAATACGACGGACATTTAATCCTGCAACACGTCCGGCATCTTTTGTTGCCTGTCTCTGAGCATCGTTGAAATAAGCCGGTACCGTAATAACCGCATCTGTTACTTCAGAACCCAGATAGTCTTCAGCCACTTTTTTAAGTTTGGCTAAAACTGCTGCGCCCACTTCTTCGGGAGAAACAAATTTATCGCCCTGAATTTTGAAAGCACAATCCGCTCCATTGTTTTTCGGAACAACGGTGTAAGGAACTAATTTAATTTCTTCCTGAACTTCTTCAAATTTACGACCGATAAATCTTTTTGCCGAGTAAATTGTGTTTTCAGGATTTGTTACAGCCTGACGTTTAGCAATCTGACCCGCTAAGCGTTCGCCGTCTTTTGTGTACGCCACAACCGAAGGAGTGGTGCGTGCGCCCTCTTCATTAACCAATACTTTAGGCTCTCCGCCTTCCATAATTGCAACGCATGAATTGGTTGTTCCCAAATCTATTCCGATAATTTTTCCCATTTTGATACTCCCTTTAAATAAAAATACTGATTAAACTAAATATGTAGGCAAACGTTAAATCGTCAAGCCGGATACGTAAATAAATTTAGAGACAAACTATCCTAAAAACCCCTCAAAAATCGGGCAAAATGCTACTTAAAGAAGCCCTTTTTGCTGGGTGCGACCTTTGTATTACTCAAATCGGCTATTTGCCTTATCAGCTTGTCTTCTTCTTCTGAAAGTTTTTTTGGAAACTCCACATTTAAACTGAAATACAAATCGCCCCGGCGTGAACCCCGTAAAGACGGCATTCCACGGCCGTTAATCTTAATTCGTTCTCCCGGCTTCGCCCCGCGAGGTATGTCAACCTCAACGTCGCCGTCCAAAGCACTGGTCTTTAATTTTCCGCCGAGTAAAAACTGAACATATGGAACATCTAATTCAGCAAAAACATGGTCGCCTTCGCGCTGAAATACTTCATCTTCTTTCACTCTGATTTCAACAAATAAATCGCCATTTGGTCCGCCGCGATAACCGCCTTCGCCCTCATTTGTTACGCGTAATCTTGTTCCGTTGTCGACCCCCGCAGGAATAGTAACTTTGATCTTACGCTTAACCTGAACTCTTCCCTTACCCTTACAACCAGTGCACGGATTATCTATAACTTCGCCGGTGCCGCTGCAGTTATGGCAAGTTGTCGCCATCGTAAAAAAGCCCTGCTGACGCACAACCTGCCCCGCACCGCCGCACACTTTACAGGTGCTGGCTTTAGAGCCTTTTGCCGCTCCGTAGCCGTTGCAATCACCGCAATTGGCTTCCGTATCAAATTCAATCTGCTGTTCTTTTCCGGTTACAACTTCGGCTAATTCAACTTCGGTCACGTATCTGAGATCCGAGCCTTTACGCACAGTATTTTTTGAGCGGGAGCGCCCGCCTTGCTGACTGAAGCCGCCACCGAAAACATCTCCGAAGATATCTCCGAATTGCGAAAATATATCGTTCATATCGCTGAAACCACCGGCTCCACCGCCACCACGGCCCTGAAAGGCCTGGTGTCCGAACCTGTCGTACTGAGCACGCTTATCTGAGTTGCTTAATATTTCGTAGGCTTCTGCAGCTTCTTTAAAACTATCTTCTGCA
>JAYTFA010000058.1:0-5124 GCA_043734765.1 Pseudobdellovibrio sp.
AACAATGCGCCGATTCCTTTTAAATCAGGCGCATTAAGAACAGGCGTGGACCCCGTTCCTAACTATGATTCATTTTCTGAAAGAATTACCTACACCACCAATTTAGAATTTGGTGTTAACTATTTATTTTAGGAGTTAGCGGTTATGAGATATTTGTTAATATTAGTAATTGCGAACTTAACCCTGATCGGCCAATCGGTTTTGGCCGAGGAGCAGAGTTTAGGTGATCAAGACGTCATCAATGTAGAAAATTTGTACAAGGCCAATCCGCCACCCCCGGTGACTCCTAAATCGGTTCAAACTCGGTCTTCAGTTTCACAGCAAGAGCAAAAAGAGCAAACCGAAATAAAAGAGAACGTGGATGTAAAAAACAGCAGGGTAAAAAGCTTAACCGATTTGAATAAGCTGGCCCCTTTCAGCGATGTTTCGGTTATACAAAAAAAATTCCTGCCTAAAACAGGGCGCTTTCAGCTTTACACCGCCGCCGGTCTCACAACAAACTCTCCGTGGTTCCTGAATCTGGGAGTAAAAGCTAACTTAGGTTATCACTTCTCGGAGTCTTTCGGGGTTGAGGCTTCGGGATTATTTTTATCGAGCTCGGAAACAGAATCTGCTAAGGATATTCGTGCTAATAACAGGTTGCAGCCGGATAAGTTTGTTATCACAAAGTACAATGTCGGGATAGACCTGGTTTGGTCACCGATCTACGGGAAAATAGCAACACTTGAAAATGTAATTATACCTTTTGATATGTATTTTTCTCTGGGTGGCGGAATGTCAGGAACAAATTCGCAGGAATCAACAGTGCCGACCTTGCATGTGGGAACCGGTCAAATTTTTGCACTTTCAAAGGCAATGGCGTTTCGGTGGGATTATAGCTGGAGTTTTTATCAGGCAACTCCGATTGCGGACCTGGCCTCAACAAGTGCTCCTTCAAAAAGTAATTACAATGACTTAATATTCACTGCTGGAGTTAGTTTTTTCTTTCCGGAGGCTAGTTACAGATGAAGAAATACTTATATATAAATTTGCTTATTTTATTTTGTAGTTTTTTTTATACTTCAGGTGCAATGGCTCAGTCGCCGGCTAAGTCTTACAAACTTGAAATGGACAATGCGGGTAATTTAATTAAATCCGGACAAAACCTGAATGCTGCGCAACAGTTACTTGCTATTTCAAAAAACACAACAGTTCCGGCCGAAAAAGCCCGAGTTAAATATTTGTTCGGACTTGCATTAATGGAGCTTAATTTAAATCAGACAGCTGCATTTCAATTTGTTGAAGTTATCAGATCAGGTGACATTGTATGGACCAAGCCCGCAATTGAAAAACTATTGATTGTTACAGACAGGCTGGGCGATGAAACACTTTTAAACTTTGCAATCCAACGTGTTGATATCAATCAGATTCCTCCACAGAACCGCGATATGTTGTATTTCAGATTGGCCGAAATAAAACATAAATCCGGCTTTAATAAGGAGTCCATTGATTATTATAATAGAGTTACCCCACAGAGCCGCTATTACTACAGTGCGCTCTACTCAATGGGGTTGGTGCAGGCCGAATCTAACCAGCTGGATCTTGCACTACAGAGTTTCAGAAAATTACTGGATAGCCGCTCAGGAGGTAAAGTTACCGATACCAATCGGGTATCGGCCCAAATGGCAATTGCCCGAACACTTTATCAAAAGCAAGACTGGAATAAAGCGATCGAGGCCTATGCTAAAATTCCTCGTGACCATGTATTATGGCACGCAGCTTTATTTGAAAAGACCTGGGCCATGTTAAGGGCGGCAAGATTCAGATCTACCCTGAGTAATTTTCAATCCCTGCATTCATCTTATTACGAAGACTTCTATTTGCCCGAAACTTTGTTGCTGCGAGCTATAGTTTATCTCTATATCTGCCAGTATGATGAAATGGAGAAAGTTCTTTCGTTATACGAGCAACAGTACAATCCTGCCCTTAAAAAAGTTACCGCGTTTCTTCAGAATACAAATCCTGAAATCTACTTTCAGGAAATAAATAAAACTTATCAGATGAAGAAAAATTCTGAATCCAAAAAACAACTGGCCCTGCCCTATAATATTTTAAAGCATATTGCCGAAGAGGGCGATGTACGAAGAACCTATAATTACCTGAAAAAAATCAATGAAGAAAAGAAGATCACTGAATCCGGAGCCTCGTTGAGGGCTTCGTCAGTCGGAAGCTACGCAACCCGTATTTTGAATAACCGAATCAACAGCACAAAAGCCATTATCGGGGAACTGGTTCAGAAACATCTTGCTGTTATAAAAGCTGAGATTACGGACCTTAATGAACAATCAAGTTTTATCCGGTACGAGATGATTAACGGAAAAAAAGAAACGATTAAGAAAAAAATTGTCGGTAAAAATCTTGCAACCGGTGAGACTGATTCTACACAGGACCGATCTTTCTACATAAAAAACGGCTATGAATATTATCCGTTTCAGGGTGAATATTGGCTAGACGAAGTGGGCAATTACCATTATTTAGGAAAGCAAAGTTGTGAATAGTTTACTCAGGAGCCTGATTATTGTTTTAATTATTCCAGCTTTGGCAGGTGCGCAGAACACTAAGAAAAAAGTGACGTTGGGTGATTTATTAAAAAAAGCCAAAGATGAAAGTCGCGGGGCAAAAGCCACTCAGATTGAAAAGAAATCAGTTGTTGTTCCTGATTCTAAGCTCTTCGAAGAAAAGAAATCAGTAAATTTAAATGAAGTTAAGCCGCCCCGATTATCTGAAATCTACAGTTATCAGAATGTAGATGAAGCAGCTTATGAAAAAACCCTGAACTTGCAAATTGATGAACTTTATAAACTGACCCAAAAGTTCAAAGGCAGCACCAATAGAGGTGAGCTTTGGCTCAGACTGGCTGAGCTTTATGTAGAAAAAGCCAGTGTAGTGGACAGGCGTAAACAGGATGAATACGATAAAAAATTAAAGGAATTTCAGGCGGGTAAATCCAAGGTTAAAGCCGTTCTGGATTTGGCTGAAGCAAAAGAATACAATAAAAAAGCGATTCAGCTTTACGATTGGTTTCTGAGGGATTTTCCGGACGATCCGAAAGTAAGTCAGGCTTTGTTCTTTCTCGGTTATAATAATTTTGAACTCGGAAACGCTGAAGCCGGAGCAAAATACTATGATCGTTTAACGGCCAAATTTCCGAACAGTCAGTTTACAGGTGAAGCTCATTTTGCAATCGGAGAGAGTCAATTTGAAGTTGAGAAGTGGGCTGACGCTTATAAAGAGTACTCTTTTTTAATTAAGGACAATAAGCATAACTTACACACAATAGCGATGTATAAGGCGGCCTGGTGCTTGTACCGCCTCGGAAAGACTGAAGAAGCAATTAAGTATTTGGATTATATAGTTAAATCGAGCCGGCTTGCGAAACAAAATGATTCTGCAAGCGGGAAGAAGATTAACAATGCGCGCCTGGAAAATGAAGCCATTAAAGACCTTGTTATTTTCTTCGCAGAATCAGGTGACACAAAAAGAGCAATTACTTACTTTAAAAATCTGAACAGCAAAGAGTCGTTCCAGAGTATCGAAAAGCTTGCCTACTATCTGTCGAGTAAGGGAAATACGACCGGTTCCCGCGACATCTTCAAATATTTAATTTCACAGGATCCCACGTCAAAAAAATCTTTTGAATACCAGTATCAAATTGTACAGAATTACTTTTTTTCAAAAAATTCCCCGGAGTTTAAGTCAGAGCTTTATAAATGGATTATTAACTACAATACAAAATCCGCGTGGTATGACAAAAACAAAGCCGACATAGCCTTTGTAAAAAAGAGTAATCTGTTAAGAGAGCAGACTTTAAGAAATTATATTTTACAGCAGCACCAGACAGCTCAGAACTCGCGTGCGGCGTTTTCGCGGCAAGCTGCCGATGAAGGATATAAACTGTATTTTCAGGAATTTTCGAATTCTCAGCAAATCGGTGACATGCATTTTTTCTACGGCGAATTATTATATGATATGGGGCGGTTCGGTGATGCGGCTACAGAGTACACGGCAGTTGTAAACAATTCCCCCAACAGTCAGTATGCTGAAAAAGCATCTCAGAACATATTGCTCTCAATAGAAAAAACCTTACCTAAAGACGAGGATTTACAGAAGCGTACAGGTAATTCTATCGAACCGATTGCTTTGGATGAAAAAGTCAGTAAGTTCATCACTATTGCAAATTGGTATTTGCAAAAGTATCCAAAAGCCGACAAAGCCGCTGAAATAAAATTTCGGGTGGGTCGACTCTACTATTTATCCAATAACTTTGATCCGGCGGAAAAACAATTTAAAGAGATAGTTCAGACTTATCCAAATACCAAATTTTCTGACTATTCAGCGAATTTGCTTTTGGATATCTACAGCCTCAAAAAAGATTATGTCGGTTTAGAAAAAATAGGAACCGAATTACTGGCCGACGCATCTATATCGAATGCTAAAATCGGTGCGGATATAAGAGGAGTATTGGAAAAAGCCAGTTTCAAAAAAGCTCAGAATCTGGAAGTTGAGAAAAAATATCTGGAATCGGCCAATCAATACCAGATATTTTCAATTCAAAATCCAAAATCTGATTTAGTAGGGCTTGCTTTTTTCAATGCTGCGATCAATTTTGAAAGATCCGGTAAAATAAAAGATGCCATTGTTAATTATAAAAAAGTCATATCCACAAATGCCCCCGGTGTTGTCAGCTTGAAACCTAAGGCAAAAAGACTTTTGGCAAAACAGTATCAGGATACTGGGTCGTTTGATGAGTCGGCTAAACTTTATTCAGAACTGGCAAAGGAAAATCCTGCTGACCCGCTCTATGACAACTATATTTTTAACACCGCTCTGATGCTGGAAATAACAGGCAAAACCAATGAAGCCATCGATGAGTATCGTCATTATCTGAAAATCAGTAAAAACAAAGAAGACAACGCTGTTGTTTTATTCAAGATAGCACAACTGCAGAGACTTTCTTCACGATTCGCTGAATCTTCTGAAAGTTATAAAAAATATCTGACTCTGCCGAATGCGCAGATCGAAAAGAAAATTGAAGCTCAGTATTGGCTCTTTGAACTGGCCGGCAATCTCGGTATAAAACGGGAT
>JAYTFA010000059.1:0-4737 GCA_043734765.1 Pseudobdellovibrio sp.
TTTTCAATCAATAATTTTTCGACCTGTGACAGAATATCCCGCAGATTACTGTAAGGATTCAAATGCAGGGTCTGCAATCCCCACGTAATTTCAAGACGATTCAAAACCTCGGTGTCTTTGGTAACTGCGATGATCTGCGCCTTCGGCCTGAATCCAGCGATGATCTGCGCTGTTTTTCCCGATGTTGTTAAACACACAATCGCCGTTGCATTTAGCTTTAACGCGGTAAGGGCGGAACTTGCGGCAATGGCCGCAGGTGTTGATAACAGCTCGTTATCCAGAGAAATTTTGTAGTAAGAGTCTTCATTTTTTTCAACTTCAACGATAATTTCATGCATGGTTCTGATGGCTTTAAAGGGATACTTTCCGCTGGCAGATTCTGCCGACAACATCAGTGCATCAGACCCATCAAGCACCGCGTTGGCAACGTCAGTGATTTCCGCTCTTGTGGGTCTTGGATTTTCCACCATGGAATCGAGCATCTGTGTTGCGGTAATGACCGGCTTACCCAACTGATTACATAAATTAATAATTCGTTTCTGCGAACGAGGAAGCCGACTTTGTCCGATTTCAACTGCCAGATCTCCCCGTGCCACCATAACAACATCGCTGAGTCTCACTATTTCTTCCAGATTATCAAGCGCTTCCAACATTTCAATTTTAGCCACGATTTTAGCGGGCGAGCCGGCTTTTTCAATGAGTTCGCGTAATGTTCTGATATCTTTTCCGTGTCTGACAAAACTTAAGGCCACATAGTCCACGCCGTGCTTTAGCCCGAAAGCCAAATCCTCTTTATCTTTTGCAGTCATCGCGTCTACCGGTAAATTAACTCCCGGCAAATTCATTCCCTTACGATTTTTCAGAATTCCACCGTAGATGACTTCTGCTTCAAGTTGGGTGTCCTGAACTTTCAGAACTTTAAGCTCGATTAAGCCATCATCCAGTAAAATCTGAGTTCCGGGTTTGCAGGCTCTGCACAGTTCTTTAAAATCGCTGGGAATAAGACCTTCGCGGCCGATCACATCGTCAATCGTAACCGTTACGATTTGTTTTTGTTTGAGCTCAATGGAGCCCTTTTCAAATAACCCGACCCGAACTTTGGGACCCTGTAAATCCTGCAGAATGGTAACCGGGGCTTTGAGTTCTTTCGATATCTCTCGAATGATTTTAATTACAGAGAGATGCTCCTCGTGAGTTCCATGGCTGAAATTAAGCCTTGCGACATTCATCCCGGCTTCGATCGCTTTTTTAATATTTTTAGGATCCCGTGTTGACGGGCCCATCGTGGCTACTATTTTTGCTCTTCTTGTTGCTAACATAGACTGAGTTTAGATGCTTAGCGCTCGAATGTCCTGTAAAAAAAGGACTCTCTGAGTTTTTTTTCCCGGATATATTTAGCCGAGTTTTTATGGGCTTCAATTCTTGCTTTTTCACGCTCTGAAGCAATGGTTCTCAGCAGGACTTTGGTTTGGCTGCGATTCTGCCTATCAAATTCGCTCTTCCAACTTTTCTCCTTCTCGGATAAAAAGTTTTTGTATTGGCTTATATTCTGAAAATAGAACTTGGTGAACATCACAAAATCGTTTTTATTTATAAAATCGGCTTTTAGCAGTTTTGGTTCCTGCAAACCGGGATTTACACTGTAATCACTTAAAACAAAATCGTTAAGGTCTAAAATTCGAAGCACACCGTTCTGGCGATAGACCTGTAATTGTCCTGTACGAACCGGTTTATTATTAACGTGAAGTGATTTCAGGGTTTTTTTCTGTTCGTTAAGACTGATTCGTCCCTCGAGCACTTCAAAATTATTCTTCTGATCATCAAAGGTGATTTTAACAATTGTATCTTTTAGCATTTTTACAAGCTGTCCGTCGTGTACAAACTGAAAATAGGTATCTTGCGTGTGAATCAGGCAGGGGCTCACTTTATCAATACAATTTTCAGGCACCTGTACAGTCTGGGCCGACGCCGGCCTCACAATCAGCATAAAAAATAAAAGAATTAAGCCGGTGACCGCTCTCATATCAGAGCCTTTTCGACCACGATGACTTTTTCGTGAATCGATTTATCATTTTTGAAGTTTTGCTTTAATATTTTAATAATTTCGCGGGCCTGACTAATACGCTTGGTTCGATAGTAGAAATCCGTTAATAAAACAAGAGATTCTGCTGTCCAGTTCGACTCTGGAAAATGGGTTACGGCAGCCTCGATGGTTCGCAAGCACTCCAGCTCTTTATTAAGTTCGTAACATTTGGTTTTAGCCGTAAGATAGTATTTTTTTGCCAACTCATTACCATCCAGTTTGTTCTCAATCCCGCTTTCGCTGCCGAGCTCTTTGTCTGTTTCGGAGACGCTGGCTATGTTCCTTGCCGTCGTTGCCGTAATCTGATTTGCTTTTGCTATTTTTTCCAATTTCTGGGCCAGAACCGCTAGGCTTTTCTTCCGCTCATATTTAGCCAAAAGTTCCGGATTGTTGTCGAAATAATTGAGAGACGCGTAGGTGTAATAAAACACACCGGAAAGCGCCACGACCAAAGTTAAAATAGTTACAAAAAAACCATCTATCTTCTTCACATTAGGCTATTCGGCTAGGTCATGACCAAAGTTTAATCGTCTTTACATAAGACGATGACAAAAACAGATATTCATATAGTATTAGCCCTTCCCCGGAGATATAAATGAATAAAGCAGAGCTGGTCACGGCTATCGCCAATAAAACCAAAATGAATAAATCCCAAATTGAGAATTATTTAGACGCCACAATCCTCATTATTCAAAAGACCGTGTCCAACGGCGAAGAAGTCAAAATTGTAGGTTTCGGTGCCTTTTGCAAAACCAACAGAAAAGCACGAACGGCAAGAAATCCAAAAACAGGTCAGACAATTAAAGTGCCTAACACCAATGTGCCGCGCTTTAAACCGGGAAAAGATTTTAAAGATCTGGTTAAAAAATAATAAGATTTTTACAATCTGTCGTATTTACTTTTGAAAGATATCGGCCAGGATTCAATCATTTCGAGAGATTCATAATACATTTTATTAAACGAACTCGCTTGTAGGTCTTTAAACAGTAGGCCCTTGTTTAACGGCAACTGGATCAGCTTTTTATTGAATGCGTAAAATATTTTTTCGCCCATAATACCACCAACAACCTGCGCTGAAATAAAAAAACTTTTTTTGCTGTATTTTTTCAGAATATTTTCCCCGAAAGACCTGTACTTACCCTGAGACAGAAATTGCATCTCGGAAAGTTTCTGAGTTAAAGCCAGCATTAAAGCTTCTTTTCCGCGATCATCGAATTGCTCTTTCTGCAGAGCATTCCGGATGTCCTGCAATGTATCCGTCTTTCGCTTGGGATTTTTAACTTTACTGAAAAAATAAATAATAGCTTCAAGCCAGATCAATTTTAAATAGTCTTTTTTTGGGTCGATCAGAGTTTTGGTGTAAGATCCCTCTTTAAAGTAGAGGTACTGGGCCGCAACCCGAATAACATGATTAATGGAATATCGCGCCAAGTATCCGGCTTCGATTTCAGGAACGTAAAAGGAATGTCCTTCCCGTACATTTTCAATAATTTTGTTTCTCAGCGCAAAAGGACACTTTTCAATCAGCTCAAAAAATTTATTGTCGTCGGAAGTGTAAACAGACAGGGATGAAGTATTTAGATTCAAGCCAAACGACTTTGTTAAAAAATCCACCGTGACGGCCACCGTGTCGGTAGGATCCACGTCCTGTACTTTAATTTTTTTATCATGACCGCTTTCCAGAAACAGTAAATAATCCTGCCATTTAATCCAGGGCGGCAGTCCATTCAAGGCCCATTTGTTCTGACTGAGCTTGACAACATCCGTGGTGTGTTCTTTTTGATTTTCCATAATCTTAAAGTACAGAATCTCCGGACTCTGATAAATAATACATTGATCGAGCTTGGGCATTAGTTTATCAATAGATTTCGGCAAATGGGCCGATGCCAAGTGCAGGTCTCCATACTGCACAAAAATTTTCGATTCCTTATTCTTAAGATGTACATTTTTTAAAGCCTCCGCCGAGAGCCTATCACGTTTTATCAGCGTTTTAATTTCGGAGCCGCCGTTAATCCCATATATTTTTATTTTATTCTGCTGGGCCCACTTAAAAAGAGGCCTGTAGTTTTCCCACGGAAATCCCCAGTTTTTTTTCCAGGCCACTTTAGCCAAAAATTCTTTATCAGAAATTTCTCCGGCCAGATAGGAGTCGATTGCCGGCTGGTCTTTTACAGTTAAGCACTCCAATGCAATCACAAACGAGGTTTTTATTTTTCTGACAATTCTCAACAGGCCCCGGGTCGATTGTTTTTGAGCATGAAAATCGCCGACCAAAATAATATCTGCGGATTTTAACCGCGAAAATAAATGCCGTTTATCAATCGCCTGCCATGGTAGTTTGCTAATTTCTTTATCATAGGTATCGCGATAAGCTTTAAGTTCCGGTGTCTCTTGACCGAGTATGGACTCAACTCTTTTTTTAATATTGAGGAAAAAGTCTTTTCGAATTTGAACCAGTTGCGTCGAATCCATATAATTTATTATTAATTACCTGTTTTATTAAAACAATTGTTGATTTTACCTTTGAATAATAAAATCATACTAGTTATGACAAAAAAATCCAACCTGCTCATCATCAGCCTGCTCATAACTATTGCTTTGTTTATCTACCTTACCGTTCACCACTTTGCCTTAAAGCTTGGTCTAGGTGGAAA
>JAYTFA010000060.1:0-6840 GCA_043734765.1 Pseudobdellovibrio sp.
ACAAACTGAGTTTTAACTCCGCCTTCTTCGAAAAACTTCTGCAATTGAATAGACCCTTTGTGAGGTAAAGTTGGATCGGCCTCGCCATGTGACATCAAAATAGTAGAGCCTTTTCTGTTTATCAGGTATTCAGACCAAGTGGATTTGCTCATAAGGGTGCCTGATAAACAAATTAAACCGGCCGGTGTCTGCGGAGCTTTTAAAAAAACTTCAGTTGCTATCATGGCGCCTTGAGAAAATCCACCAATGATTAAATCTTTCCATTCAAATTTCATTGAGGCGATCATTTTAAAAATTTTATCGATGGCGGAGTCCATGTCCGGTGGACGACGATCTGTCCAATCCCCCTCAAGCTCGCTTAAACGAATTGTCCACCAGGCGCGACCGGTGAATCCAGGCCCGATTTGCACGGTTAAGGGCCCATTGGGAAATAGCCAATTGCAGGGTTTTTCATAATCAAATTGCTCTGCGAGGCTAGCTAAATCATTGGCATCGGCGCCGAAGCCATGAAATAAAAGCACCCATTTTCCGTCAGGATTATTATAAACTTCAATTGCTTGTAATGGACCTGCTTGTCGCATGAGTTATTTACTCCCTAAAAATCAAGTGTTTGTTGTAAACTTTAGCTTCAAATATTAAGCTGTAATCGCATGAAACTGCATCAGTTATTTTCATATTTTGGCAGCCCCGGGCTGAATGATAAAAGCCCGGACATTCTTCAACAGGAAGCCACGGCTATCTGCTTTGATGCCCGCCAAGTTACGGCTGGAAGCGTGTTTGTTGCCATCAAAGGCACCGAAAACGACGGACACAACTTTATCGAACAGGCTATTCAAAATGGCGCCATAGCTTTAGTTGTCGAAAATAAAAGCAAAGTTCCCGTTACCTACCTCAATCCGGTGTTTGAAGTTCCCGACTCCCGTGAGATTTTGGATATTCTGGCCTCGCGATTTTATAATTTTCCCTCTCAGGATCTTTTTTGCTTTGGCGTAACGGGTACCAACGGAAAAACCTCCGTTACATACATTTTAGAACACATTTTAAACTTTCATAAAAAACCAATGGCCGTTATGGGCACGGTTAATCAGCGAATCGGTGCTAAAATCTGGCCCAACAAAGGCACAACTCCCGATCCTGTCACGTTACAGGAAAGACTGCGGGATTTTGCAAACGACGGTGCCGTGGCCGTAGCAATCGAAGTAACGTCGCATGCGCTGGAACAAAAAAGAGCCCACAGCGTGCATTTTGATACCGTGATTTTTACCAATCTAACGCTGGATCATCTCGACTACCATAAGACAATGCAGAACTACTTTGAAAGCAAACAAAAACTTTTCACCGATTTAATGTGGTTAACGTCAAAAAGTCCTAAATTTGCCGTGATCAATACGGATGATTCCTTCGGAAGAAAACTGAAAGTGGCTGAAGATGTTGTGGTCTGCACTTACGGACAGCGAGAATCTGACTTTCAGTTTAAAATTACAAATATGAATTTTAATGAAACCGAGTTTGAAATCAAAACCCGATTTCAAAAAATCAAAGTCGTGCTGCCGGTTTGCGGAGAGTTTACAATTTATAATATTGTAGCGGGATGTGTGGCAGCGCTTTCCGCGGATATCAGCCTTGAGCAGAGTTTACAGGCTTTAAAATCTTTTCAGGGAGTACCGGGAAGATTACAGAAAGTGGAATCGACCTCGAAAAAAATCGTATTTGTTGATTATGCTCACACACCGGATGCGCTGGAAAATGTTTTGACGAGTTTGCAAAAAGTGCGACAAAGTTCAAAAACCACCAATAAAATCATTACAGTTTTCGGATGCGGCGGAGATCGCGACAAAACGAAACGGCCTGTTATGGGTGCAATCACAGCCCGTCTGAGTGATTCTATTTTCATAACCTCAGATAATCCGCGCACTGAAAAAGCCGAGGCTATCCTGGAAGATATAGTAAAAGGCCTTCCGGATAGTTTTAAAAATTTTAAAATCAATACGGACCGCGAGCAGGCCATCAAAATGGCCATCGAATCCGCGCAGGATGGTGACGTTGTTCTTATTGCCGGAAAAGGGCATGAAGATTACCAGATTATAGGTACTGAAAAAATTAACTTCAGCGATTTTGCTGTAGCCGGAAAATATTTGTGAGGAACAATTAATGAAGTGGCATCTCAATCATATTGCACAGTGGACAAATGCAAAAATTATTTCGCAGCACCATAAAGAGTTCTCTGAAATCGGCACCGACACCAGAAAAGATTTAACCGGCCAAATTTTTATCGCGCTTAAAGGTGATAACTATGATGCCCATCAATACCTGGATCAAGCCGTCAAAAAAGGTGCGGCCGCATTGATTATTCACGAAGAACTTTCAGAGAAATTCAGCCATTTAAAAGAAAACGTCAGCATTCTTCAGGTCGAAGATACCCTTAAGGCACTGCAGGATTTTTCCCACGAATACCGTAAAACACTCAAAACAAAAATTATCGGTATCACCGGTTCAAACGGTAAAACCACTACCAAAGAATTCACCGCACAGATCCTGGGTCAGTATAAAAAAACCCATTACAGTCACGGAAGTTTTAACAATCATTGGGGTGTTCCTTTGACTCTACTGAGCATTCCTCAGGACGCCGAGTTCGCTGTTGTTGAAATGGGAATGAATCACGCGGGCGAAATCACTCAACTCGTTAAAATCGCTGATCCCGATATTACAATTTGTACCATGGTGGGTACGGCCCATCTCGAATTTTTCGGCACAAAAGAAGCCATTGCCAACGCAAAAAGAGAAATTTATCTGGATGCAAAACCCGAAGCCATCCGCATTTTCAATCAGGATACGGATTTAACTTTTGATATGATGTATCCCGTTGCAAGAAAATTTCCCGAATCAAGAATGCTGAGTTTTTCAGAAAAAAATACCGAAGCCGATGTATTTTTTAAGATCGACGAAATTCATACAAAAGAATTAAAAATAACCGGAATAATAGCCGCAGAGCCGGGCACTGCCACAATTCCTATTTTCGGCAAACAGAATTTAACCAATTTAATGGCTGCCAGTGCAATTGCTTACGCCTGCAGACTCACTCCCGACCAAATCTGGAAAGCTCTGCCGAACTGTAAAACCGCATGGGGAAGAAATCAGTTCATCGAAACTAAAAATGGCGCCGAAATTTTATTTGATGGCTACAACGCCAACCCCGACAGCATGCGCGCACTTCTTGAGAATGTACCGATGCTCAGATCCAGCGGGAAAAAAATCGGGGTATTCGGTCAAATGAAAGAACTGGGCGAACAATCCAAAAATGCCCACATAGACATAGCCGACTTGGCCGGAGCCACAGGCTTTGCACAAATTTATTTTATCGGCGAAGCTTACGAGGCCTTTCAAAAAGGACTGGTAAAATCCGGTTTCAAAGGCGAAGCCTTTATTCAGCCCGAATTTAATTCCCATCTGGGAGAAAAGCTCGGCCACTCCCTAAAAGCCGGCGACCTCGTTGTAATAAAAGGCTCTCGCGGAGCCGAAACTGAAAGATTCATTCCCTATTGCGACCCGATTAATTGGAAGAACAAAAATTAATCCCTATTTGACCGAATTGTTTGTTCCGTTATGCTCGAGTATGCGTGTGCCATTTTCATATTAGATTACGTCCCTAAATTTTGTCAGAAAGAGGATTCATCCCTATGTTGGACGTCGGCACACAGCAGCAATCGAATTAGATTTCGAATTCATAATTTGAGTTCGGCCTTCGGATTTGAGTTCGATATTCGGATTTTTCTAGATTCAGATGCGATTCAAATTGCGTTTGATGGGGTGTAGCTCTTGCAAACCTGCTTGATCATGACCAAGCAGAGAAACCGAAACATTCACCCCAAAATTGTTCGAGATAGCCTGTTGCAGGCAGTGGAAACTTCAGATCACATGCAGGCAACCGAACAAAAGCTGGTGGAAATGTTAAATGATATAGACCGAAGGAGATTTTATGTTCGCTTTGGTTACAAGTCGTTGATGGGTTTCTGCTACCAAGGATTAAAACTTTCTAAAACTCAGAGTCAGCGAATTGTAACCAGGGTCCGACGCAGTGAACCGACGTCCAACATCGGGTCAGATCCTCCTTCACGATGATTTAAAAGAAGAGTCAGAACGCTTTATTCAGCCGAGTCAGTAAAGTTTAACTTGTATAAGCAGGAAAGCTTTACTCAGCGAATAGGACTGAGTGGACAGGTCTGTCGAGATGTGAAATTATCCGCCTATGTATTTAATTTTAGCGTTTGCCTTTATTTTGCCATTTCGTGTAAGTGCGAGTCCTCAGAATCCGCCTGCAAATGTTGAACAATATCGTTGGCTTTATGAGGTTTTATTCAGTGAAGCCGACCGTTTGGCTCAGCCGGCGGAGTCGTTTAAGTCTTTTTATGTTCATCTTCTTGATTCTGATCAGAATTTTCCGGAACCCAAGCACATTGAAAAAGCCAATCTGAAGCTTATTGAAAAAATTGAAGGCACCATCACTTTTGTTAATGTGATAAAGAAAAGATATGTTTACGATATTTTGAAAAAAGAAGACGGTACCTTTGTTATTAATGTTCGTGTCCATTTGAAAGATCCGGTGGGCGAGGATCTTAAAATTTTCAGAGAAAAATTAAAAGCTGCGGAAGATATCTGGAATGCCGGACGCGTGACTACGGATTTTAAATATATTTTTAAATTTGAGCTGGTTGAGAGTGAAGCCGAATCGCTTTATTCGGTTTCAGTTCTGGACACGACCCGCGGACCCTATGATCGCAATTGGGGGCGTAGTTGGACCGCTACTGTTATTGCCCACGAAGTGGGGCACATGATGGGCTTGGGAGACGAATATCAAACGCTCTCGGGACAAGTGGATTGTTTAACAACTTCTTTAATGTGTTCGTCGTGGTCGGGAAGTTTAATGAAACATCATTATTATTTTGTGTTGCGACGGCTGATTAAATCCGTCGCTCCGTAGTTAAAAATTAATAAAGTCGGGCTAAATCCATCGAGTATTTTCCCGGTGAGTAAGCCACAAGTCTTTCCACATAAATTTCCTGAAAGTCCTGCACCGGTGCTGCGTAAGAAGCGTAAGGAAAAATAGCAATGCCGCCGCGAGGAGTGAACTCGCCCACAATTTCGATGTAGTTAGGCTTCAATAATTTAACCAAGTCGTTGCAAATGGTCTGAATGCAGTCTTCATGAAAGTCGCCGTGGTTTCTGAAACTGTGCAGATAGAGTTTTAAGGATTTACTTTCCACCATTTTGGCGCCGGCTATGTAGTTGATAAAGATTTTTGCAAAGTCGGGTTGACCGGTTTTTGGGCAAAGCGAGGTAAATTCGGTACAAATGAAGCTTGTCCATGCAATTTGCTTTGGGTTTTTGTTATCGAAAGCTTCCAGCAGTTTAGGATTATAGCTCTCAGAGTAAGTGGTTTTGTCATTTCCCAGAGCGAAATTGGACAATTCTTTTTTTGTACGGCCTGTGGTTATTTTTTTCATGAAAACGAAAATAAATTAAGGTTAATAAAAAAGCAATATTTTTCAATGATTTCATATATTTAGTAAAATTTTCTTGAAATTGCCAGCGTTTTTGTGCTACGAATACCTGATGATATATCAATGGCTTTATTCAATGGCCGATCAATACTCGGTTTTGAATGTATTTCGCTACATTACAGTGCGCACGTTTATTTCATTTTTCACCGGTTTTTCTCTTTGCTTAATCTGGGGTCCGCATTTTATCAGCAGTTTAAGTAAAAAACATTTTGGCCAAACTATTCGTGACGACGGACCGCATACTCATAAGAAAAAAGCGGGCACGCCAACTATGGGCGGTTGGTTGATATTACTTAGTACAATTGTGCCGTTGATTTTGTGGATCGATATCCGAAATCAATTGGTGGTGGGTACTGTTCTCATCACTTGGGGATTCGGAATGATCGGCCATATCGACGATTATTTAAAAGTCTCTAAAAAGAATTCAAAAGGTCTTTCCGGCAAAGTGCGATTGATGTGGGAATTTATAATTTCCGCGGCCGTTATCGGTGTGTTGATTGAGTATTATGATTTAAACACTGTTGTTACTTTTCCATTTGTTAAAACTTTATTTTTTGAACTCAACTATTGGTATGCCCTGTTCGGCGCTTTGGTTATTGTAGGCACGGCCAATGCGGTTAATTTAACCGACGGTCTTGATGGCCTGGCTATTGTTCCGGTTATCGTAGCCGCTTCAACTCTGGCTTTATTTTCCTATATCGTGGGTCATGCCACTATTGCCAACTATCTGCAGATCACGCATATAGCCGGGGCGGGAGAACTGGCTCCTTTGGCTGCGGCCATGGTTGCGGGTGGATTAGGGTTTCTGTGGTTTAATACTTTTCCCGCACAGGTTTTTATGGGAGATGTTGGAAGCCTGAGCCTTGGCGGATTTCTGGGTTCTATGGCGGTTTTTACAAAAAATGAAATTTTAATGCTTTTATTGGGCGGAGTTTTTGTTGTTGAGGCCCTTTCTGTGATTGCGCAGGTGGCATCGTTTAAGCTGACCGGCAAACGGGTCTTGAAGATGGCTCCGCTGCATCACCATTTTGAGTTGGCAGGCATGACCGAAACAAAAATTATTGTGAGGTTCTGGATTATTTCGATTTTGCTGGCGGTTTTAAGCCTGGCAACGTTGAAATTGAGATAGGTATTGTTTAGATGTTTTAATAAGTCTTAAATAAGTGAGATTGGTCTGTTATTTGGTCGGTACTAGAAAGAGGCTCTTGTTATGTGGAAAGAAATTGCTGAGTTAAAGGATAAGAAAATATTAATCGTAGGTTTGGGAAAAACTGGAGTTTCA
>JAYTFA010000061.1:0-2601 GCA_043734765.1 Pseudobdellovibrio sp.
AAATTCAACATTGATCAACAATCAGGCCATGAGCAAATACTATGATGCAAAAAAATAATCTTAATTTATTTCCAAAGCGCTGGGTTCTCGTGCGGGGCCTTATCCGCAGTAAGTTTCACTGGGGTGATTTCGCAGAAAAATTCAAAATTTCCACAAATTCCGAATCTGTAGAATGCGTTGAACTGGCCGGCAACGGTTATCTGAATCATGAGTCCACTCCTGAACGCATCGAAGACGCCATATTGCAGTTTAAAAATCAGATCAATCCCATCATAGCGCCTGTAGGTATAATCGGAATTTCTCTGGGGGGAATGCTGGCCGCAAAATGGGCCGAGCTTTACCCCAATGACGTGAGTCATTTGGTTCTGATCAATACGAGCTCAAATTTAAGTCCGTTTCATGCGCGTCTCCGACCTCAGCATTATGCAAGTATAATAACAAACCTAGCGCTCAAAGATCCTGCAGAGATGGAAAAATTTATTTTAGGCGCCACTTCCAATGAAAAAGAAAAATGGCTTGTTATTTTAAAAGATTGTATTGAGTTTCAGAAAGAACACCCGGTCACATTAACTAATTTTATAAAACAGCTGAAACTGACCTCTCAGGTTGATTTTGGAAACATTGCCCATTGTAAAAAACTGATTTTGGCCTCGCAAAAAGATCGGCTCGTAAATTATAAATGCAGTGAGATCATTGCAGAGGCTATCGGCAGCCCGATCAGATACCATCCGAGTGCGGGGCATGACTTGCCACTGGACGATGCGGCGTGGGTTATCGAGCAGATTTCACAACAATTAAGCTAGTTTCCCCAGACTTCTTTCAATCTCTTGTCACGCCCGCAACTCGCTCTATAATATTTGTAGCGGATCGGATTTTTTTTGTAATAAGACTGATGATAGTCTTCGGCCGGATAAAATGGTTTTTGTTCTAACAGCAAAGTTGCGATCTCAGGCTTAAGTTTACCCAGCTTAATCAGCTCACTTTTAACTTTTTCAAAAGCGGCTTTCTGCTCTGCATTGGCATAATAAACCGCACTGGTGTATTGCTCGCCCTTGTCACAGAACTGTCCTTTAGCGTCGTAAGGATCCACATTTTTCCAGAAAATCTGTAATAACTTTTCATACGTTATTTTTTTCGGATCAAAAACAACTTCGATGGCTTCACGGTGTCCGGTGCCACCTGCGGATGTTTTTTCATAAATTGCATTTTCTTTTGAGCCACCGATATAGCCCACGGTAGTTTTGATGACGCCTTCATCGATCAATTTGTCATATGGAGGCTGCATACACCAAAAACATCCTCCCGCAAATACCACAGCTTGCGGCTCTGTCCCTATCGAATCAAATTCTTTTAAAAATTCAGAATATCCCATCTCTTTAAGTTTGGACTTCGGAATAAATTTTAAGGAGGCTGAGTTCATGCAGTACCGTAGCCCCGTTGGCGGAGGCCCATCATCGAAAACATGGCCTAAATGGGAGTCGGCAAATTTACTGCGAACTTCAACCCGTGTAGAAAACAGGGTTTTATCTTCTTTTTCTACAATGTTTTCTTTTACCAATGATTTGAAAAAACTGGGCCAACCCGTTCCGGATTCGAATTTATCTTTTGAACTGAACAGCGGCTCACCCGAAACGATATCAACGTAAATGCCCTCTTCGTGATTGTTCCATAGATCGTTTTTAAAAGGTTGTTCTGTTCCCGCTTTCTGAGTAACCTTGTACTGCATGTCGGTTAGCGTTTTCTTGAGCTCCTGTTGTGAGGGCTTTTTAAACATAGAAGCCTCCCATGCGTTGACTGATAAAGAAAAAAAAATTGCCAGTACTAATAAATAAATTGTTTTCATTTAAATATCCTATAACCACTTGAAATATTTTCCAACGACCAGTTTTTTAAATTAATGGCGTAGTTTGTGCTCTTAGTCATGAGAATGAGCTCAGAACTTAATAGAACAGAAACCAGCCGACAATATTTCGCACTTCGGAATGAGCTGAACCGCGCCAATCGGGTCAAAAATCTCCAAACCGAACTTAAATTTGAAATTCGGGGGAACGATGAAGAATGCTTTATTATTGTTAAGTCTACTGGTGCAGAAAATGGCCTTAGAGTCGCATCAAGAGATTCAAATAACACATTCTGGGTAATATCTGAAAATGAAATTTATGAGAATTTTTATAAATACATGTTTCTTAGGATTCGAACATTAAAACCGGATGATGACCTAAATATCAATTCTATTTTAGCAAATTGGCTTATCGGGCTTTGGGTTATTTAGATCATAAACTAATCGTTCAATTTGCTGCTTCATAGTTCTTTTAATTTTATAAGGATTCGGGGTCAAATCTTTAAACTGGATCACTTCTTTTTTGTCGAAATCATATCGTGCATATAAAATCTTAGAATTATACATCATTACATTTCGTATGTTCGAAGTAATTATCACTATTTCTTTATTCTTTTCATTACTTTCAACATTTATTAAATTGAGATACTCATCAGAATCAAACTCAAATTTTTGAATTACTTCTTCACCTTGTTTATAGGCATCGAGGTCTAAAACCAAATGGAAACCCTGAATAGGTTTATATTTAGTTCTAATTTCTT
>JAYTFA010000062.1:0-2263 GCA_043734765.1 Pseudobdellovibrio sp.
GATGCCGCAGAAAAATCCAAAGAGCTTTCAATCGGCAGCAAAAATTCAGCTGAACAGGGGCGTCAGATTGTTGATAGCATGATGTTGGCCATTAATGATATTGAAACGAATAATACCGAATTGTCCCAGCAGATGCATGATTCAAATAAACAATTAGCGGAAATTACCAAGTTGATTCATGAGATATCAAATAAAACTCAGATCATTAATGACATCGTTTTCCAGACTAAACTGCTTTCATTCAATGCGGCTGTTGAAGCGGCAAGAGCCGGCGAATATGGTTACGGATTCTCTGTTGTGGCAGAGGAAATCGGAAAATTAGCACAAAGATCCGGCGGCGCAGCCAAAGATATATCCAATATGCTGCAGGATTCAGTAGGTCGTGTGGAATTTATAATTGAAGACACAAAAAATAAAGTCGACAAAATAATGATCGTCAGCAAAGAAAAAATAAATTTCGGTTCTGAAAAAGCTAAGCGATGTAAGGATTCATTAACGGAAATCCTGACAAGCATTAAATCTGTGGACACTCTGGTACTGGAGATCACCTCCGCATCAAAAGAACAGAGCACCGGAGTAGGGCAGATTTCACGCGCAATGAATCAGCTGGAGTCTGTTACAAATCAAAACTCCGCGGTGGCGCTGGCTTCTTCTACAGCTGGAGAGCAACTGCAAAGTCAGTCTAATACAATAAACAGCATAGTTAAGAATTTGAACATGTACATCAACGGCACATCAGAACTTGTGCCTGCTAAACCGAAGCCTGAAACTCAAGCGCCTGAAGCTCGAGCGGAAGCTAAACAAAAAGCTAAACCAAAAGCAAAAAAAGCTTTTGTGTTGGATCGCAAGGCACCGGAAACTTCTGACCGAAAAGTTTTGGCATTTGAAAAGAAAAAGCCGGCAGCACCTTTGAAAGCAGAACCTTTTGTTTATAAAAAGACAGCGGGATTCAGCGGAAAAGTTCCTTCAGGTGATGATCCGGGATTTAGTGAATAGTTGTAAATAGTTGAGACGGGAAAAAAGAGGGGTTTGGTTTGATCAGTTTTAAAGAAGAAAATGATGTTGTAAAACAAATTTCAAAAATCGTATCAAATATTGCGGGCATTCAGCTCGGTGAAAAGCAATTTTCTATGGTTGAGAATCGATTGAAATCGAGAATGTCTAAATTGGCACTTAGTACCTATGAAGAATATCTGGCCTATTTGATGGAAAATAAAGAACATGAAACCGAAGCTCTCGTATCCCTTCTTACAACTCACCACACTTATTTTTTCCGGGAATTTTCTCAGTTCGAATATCTCCTTAACAGAAAATTAAACAACGTTATTTCAGAAGCGGAAAAGCGTTCTGACAAAAAAATAAGAGTATGGTCCGCAGCCTGCAGCAGCGGGCAGGAAGTTTATTCGTTGGCCATGTTTCTGGATTTTCATTTAAAACATGTTGCTCCACATATCGATTTTGAAATCTGGGGAACGGATATTGACAATGAATCCATTGCCACCGCAAAAAACGGGGTCTACAAAACCAGTGAGCTGAATAAATCACCGGCTATGTATTTGGGCCCTCACTGGATTCAAGGTAAAGACAACGTAAGAGATTTTGCAAAAGTCCGTGATACTTTAAAATCTAAATGTAAGTTTTCCACTTTGAATTTGCTCAACGCGCAGGAATTCAGCGTAAATAATAAATTTGACTTAATTTTTTGCAGAAATGTATTTATTTATTTCAATGCAGATCAAATAGAAACTATTTCAGCTAAACTGATTGATAAATTAACGCCGCAGGGCGCGCTTGTTCTGGGTGTTTCTGAATCACTTCAGGGCTTAAAACTCCCGGTGGATTCAGTCGGCCCATCAATCTATGAGAGCCAGACGTCACCTCATCATGAGCAGGTGGTCACGTTCACACCGAGAGCTAAGGATAAGGTCCTGAATATACTCTGCATCGACGACTCGAGCACTATTCATGCACTCATGAAAAATGTTTTGACTGCTGAACATGGCTTTAACATTAAAAATAAAGCTATGAACGGTGAGGAAGCTCTTAAGATTCTGGCTACCGAAAAATTTGATGCGATCACATTGGATTTGCATATGCCGATAATCGATGGTCTTGAGTTTTTAGCAAGACGTAAAGACAAAACCCCGGTTATTATTGTTTCAGCAATCAGCCGTGACGATGATTCCATTGCAAAAAAGGCATTGGCTTTAGGTGCGCTGGATTACGTAGAAAAGCCCACCCGCGAAAATCTGGTGAACTCTGG
>JAYTFA010000063.1:0-5409 GCA_043734765.1 Pseudobdellovibrio sp.
TTTCATGCTTGCGTTCCTAAAAAGCTATTAGTTGAATGGATGAAGCTCCTTGGATACGAGGTCTTGCGCGAAATTGATAAATCAGATGCAATATTACCTTTGGATCCTGAAATTTCTGAATTTACCAGAGATTGCTTTAAGCGTTGGGTGGAACAGTACTCGATATGGTTTAAGAAGGTGCCCCTGAAGATAGGACACCTGTAAAAAAAACATCAATTGCCGTAGTCTTCCTTGGACTTTCTTCCGAAATTTGCCTATTTTTATTAAATGATAGAAATTCTGAAATTACCTATTCCGGCAGCTGATCAGAAGGATGCCGATTTAAACTTAAGGCAGCTCGCGGAATATTCCGTAAAAAAAGTGTTACAGATGAAGCCGGGCGGTTTAGCTAAAATCGAAGCGGAGCTGATAAAATACTCTGAGCCGAATGAGGACCTGACAGCTTTTAAAAAGCGACACCGGCATTATTTTGTTGTCGGAATGGGCGGGAGCATTTTAGGTGTGCAGGTGTTTGCCGATGTTTTTCAGAAAAAGAACTTTGAATTTATTGATAACGTCGATGCATTTCATTTTGAGCACGTGCTTACAAACATTGCCAATCTGGAAGAAGTAGGCTGGATATTTACATCTAAAAGTGGCGCTACAATTGAAACTTTGGCCGCTTTGGATTTTATCAGCCAATATTTAACGGAAAAATCAGTATCTGTGCAGGAGCACACGATAGTGATTACCGAAACCAAAAACAGCGATCTTCATTTGTGGGCTGTAGCGCAGAAAGTTCTGCTTTTTGAGGTACCGCTGGCTGTGGGTGGGCGATTTTCAGTGCTGACCTCGGTAGGCTTAGTGCCCGCTTTATTAATGGGGTTAGATACTGAAAAAATTCAAACCGGCGCGTTGAAGGCTTATAAAGATCAGGAATCGTTGATAGTTTTAACTGAAGCTATTTTACTCAGCTTCCAGCGCGAAGAATGGGTAAGTGTTTTATGGAGTTACAGTTCGCGATTAAAATATTTTGGCCACTGGTGGCAGCAGCTTTGGGGCGAATCTCTGGCTAAAAAAGTGGATCTCCAAGGCAAACCGGCTCCGAGAGTGAGCACACCACTTCCTTTGGTGGGAGCTACGGATCAACACAGCACACTTCAGCAGATCATGGAAGGGGCCCGTGATAAAATGATCATTTTTGTGCGCTCTGATGATGCTGAAAAGGGTCAGATTTCTTTAAAAAAATCACAACTTAAACCCACTAATGTTTTAGAGGGAAAAAATTTAGGCGTTTTATTAAAAGCTGAAGCCGAAGCCATTCAACAGGCGCTGAGTGAAGTGGGCGTGTCTAACTTGACTATAAAGGTACCGGATCTGCGAGAAGAAAACTTAGGGCAATTAATTATGTTTTTTCAGTTGCTGGTGATGTCGCTCGGAGAGGCATTGAATATCAATGCCTTCGATCAGCCGGGCGTTGAACTCGGCAAAGTTATGGCTAAAAATATCTTAAGCACTAAATGACAACCTTAATCAATAACTCACCAAAATGCCCGGAATGTTTTTACAGCTTTCAGAAAAAGAATTACAAAAATGAACTATGGTACAACTGCAGCCAATGCGGGGCCAATTTAGTGAGTGTTAGTAGTCTTAAAGAAATTTTATCGGATTACGAATTCACCAGGCTTAATTCCGAAATTATTAATTCAAAAGTTCTCAGTAGCAAAAACTGCCCTTGTTGTAACGGGCGCATGATTAAAATATTGGATTTGGTTCGCGTTAATGAAGTTGAAGTTTGCACGGGTTGTCAGTTGGTGTGGCTGGATCCGAAAGAAGGCGCAAAACTGAAATTCGACCAGATTAATGAAAGCTCTACTGCACGTAAAATAGATTTAAACCTGAATTCGAAAATTGACATCAGTTATAGCTCCATGGGTGATGATCAGTACGGTTACATGAGCTCCCCCTTTTACTTTGCCTTCAGAGAGTTCTATAAATTTATCCTGAAAATTACTTTGGTGGAAGAAATCTCCAAAAATTACCCTGTGCTGGGTTTTCTCTGGTTTGTGATTGTTGTGCTCTTTTGCGGTGTCATATTTTTTTACTTCAGCCGCCTATTTTATGTGTTTACGTTGGCCCGCATGGTGATGAATTAGCTTGTATTTTTTACCGGTCGTCAGGTTTCACATCTCTCTTTTTTGTTATTTGTGCTAACTTGCGAGTCATTAAAATTCTTTTAAAGAAGGTAGTATTTATGATTCAGTTTCATTTTAGAAAGTTTATTCTTTTCGGATTCATCCTCTTTCAATCCTTAAATTTATTAGCTGCAGATATTAAAGTTAAAACTGAAAAGGCCATACCGGTTGGCCAGTTTACCGTCGGTATAGGTTCTGAAGTAATAATTGAATCGGCAGACCCGGAAATTTCGGGGCCGGCTATTTTTCTGGGAAAGGCCACTCTTCCGGATGGCACCAATTCCTTCCAGATTTATTTTAATAAAACCACCGAGAAAATTTATTACGTTGATGCAACCCGCTTTAGCGGCAATAGTTCCAACAAGCAGACGGTTTTAAATCCATATGAGCAGGCGGGCGGAACCTGCACCGGGTATGCGATCTATGATTTTCTACAGCAAAGCCATTTGTCGGGTTTTAAGGGAACGGGCGTTCTTGAAACCCATTTAGCTACTGAAAAAGGACGCACAACCCTATTAGTGGATAATATCAACGAATACTATCTAACTCCGCAGCACAGGTACTCTATTGCCGGTATTTTAAATAAGTACGGAAAATCCCTGGGATTTGTCTGCAAGACGTACAAAACCGATTCTTACGAAAAAGCCCAGGATAAAATTCTTTCGAACCTACGCACAGGATCTCCGTTAATTATTGCGTTTAATTTAGGTCCTAATATGTATCAATCACCGTTTGCGCTGAAAATGCATGATGAGAGTAAACCGAAAATGGACAGCAGGCTCTGGATTCCCAGAAAAATCGGTGAGCGCAACAGCGGGGGCCACACGATTGTTGTGGCCGGTTCTTTTGAATTCAATCATAAAACTTATTTAGTGACTGTTGATTCGGATTGGTCCGAACCAAGAGTTTGGGATATGGAATCTTTCCTGAATGATAAAACGGCGTTGGACGAAGTTGAATTTACGACCTGTAAGTAACTTTCGGGTTTTTTAGAGATCCCGCACATAGCGGGCAACAGTGGTAACAAGTCCGCAGAGAAATGATCCCCATGCCAGGTCAATCAAAGTTAAACTAAGAGGCCAGTCTTTCAGAGTTGAATGATTGGTAAAATCATAGGTTCCGTAAATAATAAAGCCGAGCAGCGCGCCGGTCCCAAACACCGTCATCCACGCAGTATCCAAAGATAATTTCGGAAGCGCGAATTGTACAATACCCACGGATAAAACGGCATAAACAGCAAATGCGGCCCAATAAACAGGTTGAAGCGTATCACCTGTAATCAGGCCGATCGGTCGCAATTTTTCGATATAAAAACTCTTCATGATCAGAGCCAGCCAAATATAATCTATAAGTAAGATGGTCAGGAAGCAGGTGAGATACAATTTTAAATCAACAAGCATCCGGCCTCACTTGTAGTTAATATCTATTTGGTCTCGAGTTGAGATCCTGATGTTTTTTATCAGATCCCTGTGTTTTGACAATCTTATTGTAAAGACCCAAAATTAAAAAAGTAGGCGCCCAAAGTCCGATAAAATTAGCCATCCCTTTACGCTGTTGCGACTTTTTTGCCGCAAAACCAAGCGATAAGGCCATTGATCCGAGAGCTAAGCCCAGAAAAAAGAGAGACGGAATTTTTGAAGTTTGATCTTCAATAACCCGGGTTACTGAACCCTCTTCGTGATCCTTGTTTAAATTTAGAATACTTTGAGCTTTTTCGCGGATATTTTGGCTTGGTTTTGGTGTGTGTGTTGGTTGCTGCATTTTGACTCCCTTCAGAGCATTAATAAAGTTCAGATCCGTTAAACTTCTTAATTAAGACAGAGCAATCGGCATGCCCTTGCTCTGTCGGGCCAGAATTGAATAAACATTATTTAACCGCGGTTTTTTTAACTTATTGCACCCGGGCAGGGTGCAATAATGGACTAATCAATTTATCATCTAAACTATTCTTTAATCAAAACCAACTGCCAGTTCGGATATTGACCGAAAATATCCGATGGCACTTTGTCGTTTTGAAAATAATAAAGAGGTAAACCATTTAACGTTAGCTGAAGCTTGCCGTTATTTCCCATAATTGTACTGTAGGGTGGTAACACTACTGATGTGCTCAGTGCTTCGAGCGGTGGCCATACTCTCAGACAAGAGCCTTTGCATACTGAAGTATTTGTTGAGTCCATATCAAAAGTATAAATAGAAATTCCTTTTGCGTCGGCGAGGACTTTCTTTTTAGTATTTTGCAAATTTACTTCTTTTAGAACTGTCAGGTTGGTTTTCCCGGCAATATCCGCCAGATTCACGGTTAGTGCCTTTGCGCCGGAGGCCAGTGTCAGTACGAGTGCTGCAATCATTAGAGCTGTTTTCATATATTTGTATCTCTTTTCGGTTATTAATTTTTTGCTTAATTGCAAAAATTATTTCTTTAAAAATAAAAATGCGTAACTAAATATGCATAGTCTTCTGTGCTCTCGGACGTGGTGTTGATCTGCCGTTTGCTATAAAGACCCTCGAGTTCAAAATGAGGCCTCGGGTACCAAATGAAGCCCACACCCAGATTGCTAATATCGGACGTGCTCGAAGTTCCCCATTCCTGCACAAGTTGAAAATGCAGACCTTTTTCCATTTCATATCCGAGTTTCAAAAGCTGAACAGTGGATTTGGTTTCCACATTATTATTGTCCTTTGTCCACATATGATCAAATTCAGTAAGAGTATAAAATTTTTCAGTCCAACCCAGTACTGCGTGCAAGCCAGTTATAAATTTTCGGTAATTAATTGCGTCTCCGTACCAATAACTAAAACCAATTTTATGCTGATCGTTGAATGTACGTTGAATCTGAAAATTATAAGCCTGCTCTTCATCACGAACGCTGGAATTCAAAGCTGATTTGGATATACCTAATAATAAATTCCATTTTTCTCCGTTCCATTGAAGATCCGCAGAATCTCTTTCTGAGCCAGGACCAAGCGCAAGATTTTGTTTAATCAAAAAAGTATGTTGCGGGATATTTAAACCATAAATCGGAATGTAGTGGCCGACCCGCAGTGCGAGCTCGTCTGATTGCTGGAATGAAAAATAATACCTTGTAGTTTCCGCTTTCCAGGTTTGATTGCTCTGCTGGACCTGACCCACGCTGGCAAATGACGTTAGTTTTTTAACGGTAATTGCTGCCTGAATGTTGGCTTCCATCCAAATAGATCGTCCTCTTTTGAATTGGTTTGTTTCCTGATGTACTTG
>JAYTFA010000064.1:0-6864 GCA_043734765.1 Pseudobdellovibrio sp.
TGAAGGCTTTCCATATAGCCACTCTTTCAGCACAGACAGTACCGCCGTAAGAGGCATTTTCAATATTGCAACCGCTGTAGATTTTTCCGTTGGATAGAAGCACACTGGCGCCTATTTTTTTGGTAGAATAAGGTGAATGCGAAAACTCCATCGCGGCTATTGCCAGTTCTTTCATTTTTGATTTTAAAGAACTCATGAGTATCTCTCCCGGTTGGTGGTTATTCGATATCAGATAACAGAAAGTTTTTTGCTCACACTCTCACAAAGGTCTTTCACATTTTTTTCGGCGATAAATTTTTTATACTCTTTTTCAAAATCAAGCGGAGTGTAGAGCAGTACGATTTTATTACTCAGCAGGCGGTTTTTTTGTTCTTCGCTCAGTTTTTTATTAGCCTGAGTATAAATCAAATATTTTTTATTTTCAGGTAAGTGAAGATGTAAGCTGAAGTTCAGCTCGACGTCTGAGGGGATGTCTTCCGTAGCTATTTTTATTAAATTCTTATCCTCATTCAGCTCTAATTTCATTTTATCGGGATCAACCGAGAAAAAACTTATAATCAGGTCGTAGTTATTTATTTTAATGGATTCAAAATAGTCGGCTTTTTTAGTGAGTTGATCCACTAAATCAGAATCGACAGCTTTCAGTTCGAACAGATCATATTCATCGATTTCCTGCAGGTTATTGAACTGCAGTTTGATCCAGTCACTGAAGACCATATCAATAGATGAAAAATCAAGATCCGCTTCCGTTGCAATTATCAGGTAACCGCACCAGTCATCACTGTAAATTGCCATGCAGTAGGCTTTGGTTTTTTCTCCGTTTTTTACATTGAAAGTATCGGTCACTTCGCTGCTGTCAGATTGAGGGTTGTACATTCTTTCCAGTGTCCCGGATTTGGAACCATTTTGCTGAATGATCGTGCCTAACTTATTGGAATTTCCGAATCCCTCTTGAACGATGGAACTGAGGGCATCAGGGCCTTTTTGAATAATGGTAACGGACTTTTTTTTCGGAACAGACGGGTCGTCTTCACTATACGTCAGATCATTCAGGATACTTTCCAGCGGTTTTTTTATTTTATCGCGGAATGTTTTTTTTAGCTCAACAACTGTTTTTTCAGAAAGATTCATTTTCTCGGAACGTTTCAAAATATCATTGCGCCTATGAATACTTTGATGTCGAACCAGCATTTCCTGTTTCTGTTGTCTGAGTGCATTCTCCTGAACCACGTCGTCGCTGATTTTTTCAACTTCATCGACTTCGATGTCTGACAAAAGCTGATTTCTCACGACAGAGATATCCTCTTCAATATGAGATTTACGAATGAACTGCTGGCTTTGAGTGTCGGCTGTTATTTTTGCTGATTTTAAAATTAATCTTTCGATGGCAGGACCGGACAGAGGCGGGTAAAGCTTGGGATTGAGAGGGCAGACCAGAAGTTTTCGCATATCCTCTTTGCTATTGCTTAAAATATACGGTACCAGGGTGGCAAAGCTGGCCTGAGCAATCAGTTTAGGTAAATTCATTACTTTCGGATTGGTATGGTCCCAGGCTAAAAAAATAAAAGACGGTCGCAACTCGACAACTTTGCAGATAGCGGCTCTTATGTCGGATTCAGAATGCACTTCGAAATTTCTTTTACCTAAAAAAGATTCGATTCCCTTCAGGTTATGCGAGGGGGCTTTTATAAATAAGAGTACTGTTTTTCCGGGTGTAGACACTGGGCTTTATTATACTCTTTATTGGGTCACGTATAAATGATCTAGTGTTGAGTTCGCGACGTTAGTCCTAAATTCACTAAAACATATAGTCCTCGTAACATTGTGTATAAATGATAATAAGTATCATTTTTATTATCATTTTGTGTTATGTATTCCGATCAACCTGGAGAACCAATGCTGCCACGGCAAAATGATCAAGATATAGTCAAAAAACAAGAACGTTATAAAGATGAAGATTTCAAAAAAATCATCAGGGCTATGGGGCTTAAAATCACGGACCAAAGACTAACGATCATTAATTGTTTACATGATACGGAAGCAAAATCAGGCGAACGTCACGTGACTGCACAGGAGCTTTTTGAAAAAGTCTCTAAAAAAGATGGAAAAATCGGGTTTGCCACGGTCTATCGATTTTTACGCGATTTAGCCGATAAACATTTTGTTACTGAGGTGCGTATGGGTGGCCAATCCTCACGCTATGAGCTTTCAACGAAAGAGCACCATGATCACCTCACGTGCACAAAATGCGGAAAAATTTGCGAGTTTGAAAATAAAAAAATTGAAAAGCTGCAGGTTCAGGTTGCTGAGTATTTTGGCTTTAAATTGACGAACCACATTCTGGAACTCTACGGTGTATGTCCTTCTTGTCAGGCTAAGGGCGAATGATTAAACTCTCACCTATGTTTAAAAAACCGGTAATTGAAGAGTATGACGGAATAGTTGTTAAAGGTGCCCGCGAGCATAATCTAAAAAACATTTCGATTAATATTCCGCGAAACAAGATTACAGTTTTTACCGGACTCAGCGGATCGGGAAAATCTTCTCTGGCTTTCGATACAATTTATGCCGAAGGACAACGGCGATATGTTGAAAGCTTGTCCGCCTATGCCCGAAATTTTTTAGAACAACTTAAAAAACCCGAAGTCGACTCCATTACCGGATTAAGCCCGGCGATAGCGATAGATCAGAAATCAGTCGGACTTAATCCCAGATCCACCGTCGGTACCGTAACTGAAATTTACGATTATTTACGTTTGTTGTTCGCAAAAGTGGGTGTGCCTGAATGCCCGATTCATCATATTCCGGTGCAATCTCAGACTCCGAAGCAGATTTTTGATGAGATCTTTAAAAAATCCATGGGCACTAAATTTACGATTCTAGCGCCGATGGCGCAGACCAAAAAAGGTGAGTTTTTAGCGGAATTTCAGAAATGGGCCAAAAAAGGTTTTGTTAAAGCCAAAGTCGATGGCGAGTACATTGAGCTGGAAAGAGCCACCAAGCTTGCCAAAACTAAAACCCATGATATCGATTTAGTCGTTGATCAGTTGATTTTGAAAGAGACCATTGCGCATAGGCTCAGTGAAAGCATTAACGTAGCTTTATCACTGGCTAACGGCAGACTTATTATTGAAATGCAGAACGGTGAGCGCATAAATTATTCATTGCATTCAACCTGTCCTATCTGTGCTTTCAGTTTTCCGGAACTTGAGCCCCGGCTTTTCAGTTTTAATAACCCCCGTGGCGCCTGTAGACTTTGTAAAGGCCTCGGCACCGCCGATTTAATCGAAGAAGAACAATTTACGGATTCTGAAGTCGGCGGCAGAAAATTAGAAAAAGTTAAATACACCTACAAAGGGAAAAGAATATCCGAAGAAGATACTGTTGATGATGAAGAATCCGAGGAAATGGTTTTAACGACCTGCCCCGAGTGCGGAGGAGCAAGACTCAATCGTGAAGCGCTCAGTATAAAAATCGCCGAAAGAAACATTGCAGAACTTTCAGATCTGTCGATTTCCGAATTAAAAAAATTTTTGGTCAAAGTTAAATGGAACGAAAAAAATAAAATGATTTCTGATAAAATTCTCAAGCAGATCATTTCGCGTCTTGATTTTCTGGAGCGCGTGGGAACTTCCTATTTATCGATTTCGAGACCATCAAGAACACTTTCCGGTGGCGAAGCGCAGAGAATACGTTTAGCTACTCAAGTGGGTTCCGCTCTGATCGGATGTATGTACGTGATGGACGAGCCCAGCATCGGTTTACATCCCCGTGACCATCAGCGCTTGCTTGAAATTATCGGTGAACTGAAAGATCGCGGCAATACGATTATCCTGGTTGAGCACGACGAGGATACGATTCGTTACGCCGACTATGTTGTAGATCTCGGGCCCCGTGCCGGCACTTTGGGTGGCGCACTGATGGCGGTGGGAACTCCAACAGAAATTGAAAATAATCCGGACTCGCTTACCGGCCAATATTTATCCGGCAAGAAAAAAATCAGCATGCCGAAGGTGCGTCGCAAAGGCTCCGGAAAAAGCCTGAAACTTTTCGGCGCTTCCGGAAACAATCTGAAGAATGTTGATCTAGAAATTCCGCTGGGGACTCTTACTTGCATTACGGGAGTTTCAGGCAGCGGAAAAAGCACTCTGATTTTAGATACGCTTTATAAAATTTTAGCTCGTGAGTTTTTCAGGGCGCATGCCGTGCCGTCGCCTTATAAAAAAATTGAAGGTATCGAATTCATTGATAAAGTTATTGATATCAATCAACGCCCAATCGGACGAACACCCAGATCTACTCCGGCAACCTACGTAGGACTTCTTCCGATGATCCGGGATTTGTATGCGGCTTTACCGGAAGCCAAACTACGAGGGTTTGAACCGGGTCGTTTCAGTTTTAATGTCAAAGGCGGACGTTGTGAAACCTGTTTGGGGCATGGGCAGATCCGCATGGAAATGCATTTTCTTTCTGACGTGTTTGTAACCTGCGATACCTGCGGCGGAAAAAGATACAACCGTGAAACCCTGAATGTAAAATTCAAGGACAAGAGTATTGCGGATATTCTGGCGATGAGCGTGAGTGAAGCTTTTGATTTTTTTAAAAATCACAGTCAAATTCACCGTAAATTGGAAACTCTGATGAAAGTGGGCCTCGATTATATGACCCTGGGCCAATCCTCAACCACACTTTCGGGCGGAGAGGCCCAGCGGGTTAAACTCTCCAAGGAACTTTCTAAACGGGGAACAGGAAAAACTCTTTATATTCTGGATGAACCGACAACAGGATTACATTTTGATGATATTCGCAAATTAGTTGAGCTCCTGCATGAACTTTCAGATCAAAATAATACGGTATTGGTTATTGAGCATAATCTTGAAGTTATTAAAACCGCAGATCATATCATCGATATCGGCCCAGAAGGGGGCGTAATGGGTGGTGAAATCGTGGCCGTGGGCACTCCGGAAAAAATCATCACGAACAAAAAAAGCATAACCGGGCAATATTTAAAACCCATCATCCTTAAAGGCGTATAATGAAATATTTTTTGGCTCCGATTCTTTCTTTGGTTGCGGGACTGTTATTGGCAGGCTTCATCACGTGGAACAATACACATAACTTGCCATTAGTATTTCAAATGCTCCTCACTGTAGGTCTTTTATGTGTTCTTGAAATTTCACTTTCATTTGATAATGCGGTTGTTAACGCAACTGTTTTAAAAAACATGGACGAAATCTGGAAAAAAAGATTTTTAACCTGGGGTATCGCAATTGCGGTTTTCGGGATGCGCTTTCTGTTTCCGCTGGTAATTGTGTCGGTTATTGCAAAAGTTTCTTTGTGGGATTCGTTGACGATGTCAATTTCCCGTCCTGAGGATTACGCCACCATGATGCATTCGGCCCATTTGGCTGTCAGTGCATTCGGCGGATCTTTTTTATTGATGGTCTTTTTTAATTATTTTTTTTCGCACGAGAAAGAGGTGCACTGGATCGACGTAATTGAAAAACCGGCTGCTAAGATGGCTGTTTTTCAGAGTATAGAGCTCATTCTGGCTATATGTGTAATGATGACCATTCATTTCAATCTGGCCCAGGATCAAAAGTTGACCTTTTTGGTTTCCTACTTATGGGGAATTCTGACTTATCTTGTTGTTCACGGCATCAGCGGAATTCTTGAAGACGGTCATCTTTCTAAAATTAAATTCTTCAGTTCAGGTTTCGGAATGTTTCTGTACCTGGAAGTTTTAGACGCCTCATTCAGTTTTGATGGCGTCGTGGGTTCTTTTGCTATTTCAAATCAGCTTTTAATTATTATGATCGGCCTGGGAGTTGGAGCATTTTTCGTACGGGGGATTACGCTTTATCTGGTGGAGCGGGAAACGTTAAATCAATTCAAATTTTTGGAACATGGGGCATTTTATGCTCTGGGCGTATTGGCCTTTTTTATGTTGCTCGACACATTCTTCAACTTCGCGGAATGGCTTACGGCTTTGAGCGGTGCCGTTATTCTGGCCGCGTCGATATTCTGGTCGATGTACGAAGATAAAAAAAGTATTTCAAAGAATTAAATTGCATGGCCTTTGGGTCGATCCATAAAAACCGAAAGGCCGCAGCTCAGTAAAATGATGAAAGCTCCGAACAGCTGTATTCCTTCTAATTTCTCGCTCAGAAAAAAAGCCGCAAAAATAAAGGCAAAAGGTCCCTCGAGAAGGCATAGCATGCTTGAAGTTGTGGTTGATAGAATTCTCTGCGCGCGCACTTGCAGATAAAAAGCCAGAATACTCACGAACAGAGCTAAAGAAACCAGGGAAACAACTGACAACCAGCTCACATGTTCAGGCCATAAACTTATTTTTTTTGTACGAACTTCAATAACTAAAAAAGGTAAAATTGTAACCCAGGACCAGAAGGTCTGATAACTGTTAAATCGAAACGCGCTTTTGGCGTACTTTGCAACTTTACCGATAAACATAATCTGAAAGGCCGCCGTGAAGGCGGCGCCTAAAGTAAGAATTTCACCGAGATGAAAACTGAAGCTGTCCATGTTGAGCAAAAATCCCATTCCTGCAAAAGCCATCAAACTCAGAACAACGTGATGAGGTTTTATTTTGTGTTTGAAAAAAAGTGCTGCAATAATCGGAATCAAAACCACATAGAGAGAAGTGATAAAACCGGAATTAGTTACGCTTGTATAATTCAAACCGTAAGTTTGAAAAAGCAGAGACAGCCCCAGAAAAAGGCCAGCGAACATTGCCAGACGGGCGTCACTCCAGGAACTTCTGAACAGGCTTTTGTTGGCAAAATAGTGAAGGACTTCGCCCACAACGAAAGCGATGATCAATCGCCAAAAAATAAGCGTCGTGGC
>JAYTFA010000065.1:0-3970 GCA_043734765.1 Pseudobdellovibrio sp.
CATTCAGGTATCGGTCACAATCTCGATTTAGCTGCAATTGAAAAACTGAGAACCATTAAGTTTACTTTTAATCCTAACTATCAGATTTTGTTTCTAGGCAGCTGTGTTCCGTATGCCTATTATACTGAAATGTTCTTTAGTAGAAAAAAATCGGCTAAGGATGTGAACGGATCTTTGAAGCTGGACATTCTGAGCTATGGTAAGGAATCTGTTTTTGCCAACCAAGAAGACCACGCCTTAACCCGAGCTTTGGTCAGTTACGCCGAAACCGGCTCTAAACAATCTTACCAGAATATCATCAGATCCAGCCCTAACTATTTCTTCGGCGTTAATGGCGACGAAGACAATCCTACAAGTAAGTAATTTACTTTGGCAATTGATGATGAAGCAGATTGGCAAATAGATAATTTGCCAGATTGGTCGGATGCCCGTCTAATATTATTGTCTGTCTTCTGTCGGTTGCTTTTTTAAAGTCTATATTTGATAAATCTAAATATTTAATATTATGTTTTTCCAATGATTTTTTTATCCGTTCCCAATGCTCATAATGATTAGGATATAAAGTAAAATAAAATTCGGAATTCAGTTTTTCCCGCGAAAGTTTTTTTATTTCAGCAAGTATAATCACATAGTTATCAATCTGTTCATCGGTGAGTTCCGGCGGGATGTTGATTTTATCAAACAGGCTAAAGCTTGCAATTGCGCTGAACAACGGACCTTTGATGGGCCGGCTTGTTGCAAAACTTCCTTTGTTGATCAAAACATTGTTTTTTTTGTCATATTCATAATTGGTTTTTTTCAGAACCCAGTCCCGGTAGGTCCGACGATAACAGTTCAGAGTGCACAGCGATCTTTCTATGTGGTCAACAATGGCCGAATAAATAACAATTCCGCCTCGACCGGAGATATCCTCAAAACGTTTAAATGATTTTAAGTCATCAAGGATGTCGTTTGCACCGGCACCGTATATTCCCAGGTTATAGACATTATACCCGCTACGTAATTCAGAGAGATAAAAGGGAAATGTTTCATCATCATTGAGCCCAGTTCCCAGAGTGAAAGAGCAGCCTAATGCGATAATGTTTTTCTTCTGCTCACGGGATTTTGTCGGAACATAGCGGCGGGATTTTGAATCAAAGGTGTACCTCGCTTTATAGATCACAATTCCGGATTTTGTTTTACGCTCTGCTATTACTGAATGATCAGGCTTAAAAACAATAAACGGATCTCTAGTCAGAACCTCATTGTCCAGTATCTTTTCCGCATCTGAATCGGGAGACCAATTAAAAGCCCTATCTCCCAGCTTTGCGACCAGTTCATAATTATCCGGAATGTAGTTTTTCCAGCGCCCTTCTTGAGCTAAATATTTAATATAATCCGTAGCGGAGGCACTTTCCAAAAACACAGAAACCAACAGAAAAGAAATCGACTTAAACACGCTCTTAGTATAGCCTAGTCTTAACCAGAGGAAAGGTTTATTTTGATCTTACTGAACCGCAAATGCCTGATCCGACATTCGCTTATCGTATTTTGTTTTGCGGCTGTGGCGATGTTTTTGAGCATTTTTTATTTCGACTTGCCAATAGCACTATTTTTTAACCGGCCGGAGTTGGAAACAATTTATTATTACAGTCGTGAAATTACAAATATCGGATACAGTATTCACTATTTTGCTCTTGCATTGGCAGGATTGATCTTTTCAAAATTATTCTATCCCAGAATTAATTACTTTAAAAAGAGGATCGCAGCAAATCAGATTCTGCAAATCCATCAATGGTCTATTTTCTCGATTAAAGCCCTCGTCTTATTAGGAGTATCCGTGCATCCGTTAAAACTAATTATCGGCCGGCAACGCCCTCATGCTTCTGAAAATTTTTACCCTCTTAATTTTGATTCATTTAATTTAAATCCGCATTGGCACTCGCTGCCCTCCGGACATGCACAGGTTCTTTTTACCGTGGCCACTCTTGCTTTGTTAATCTGGCCGAGAAAAAAATATTTATTTTTATTTCTGGCAATTATACTCACTTTAACCCGAGTCACCATACATCAACATTATTTCAGCGATGTCATCGCCGGCGGTATTCTCGGCTATCTGGGAACGCTGTGGCTTTATTATTTATGGCCGCCTAAAATTTATTAAGCACTTTTTTATTTTATTTTTTTTAATGTACTCTCTCCCTGCTCGCTCCGACGAGAGCGAAAAACCGTTATTTGAAGTAGGCTTTCTGTTGGCCGGTATTTCATTAGCCGACTACCCGGCCGCGGATCAATCGCGAATCCGCACTATCCCGGCACCATTGATCCGTTATCATGGAGACCTTTTCAGAGCCGATGACGAAGGCGGAACAAGATTCCGATTTATTAATGAGGAGAAACTCGGTTTTGACTTGAGCTTCGGAGGATCGTTCCCTACTGATACCGGCAACAATCAGGCCCGTTCGGGCATGCCCGAACTGGATTGGACCGGTGAAATCGGCCCGCGGATTCTGTATTACTTTTATCGGAACAAACAGACGGCACAAGTCCGCATTGGCCTTCCGATTCGAGGTAGCTTTGCCACCAATTTTTCTAAGTGGCATGGCGTGGGTTATATTATAGCGCCTACATTTCAAATTGACCTTTATAATGTTGGTCTCAACAAATTAGACCTCTTCTTTTTGTATACTCCGACCTACATCAGCGAAGGCGTCGCCGACTACTTCTATCAGGTCGATCCGCAGTTTCAGACAGCGGAAAGAAAATTCTACGACGCCAAAGCGGGCTTTTTAGGAAACGAAATTTCATTGGCTGTAAAGTATCAATGGGGCTCTAAAAATATTATTCTGGCTTCCCAGTATGCTGATTTTTCACAGTCTGCAAACACGCGGAGCTATCTCCACCGCAGTAACATCAACTGGAGTTTTCTTGTTGCATTTGGTTGGGTTTTATTTGAGTCTGAAGCGCGTGGAATAAAATAATACCCTGGAGGTCGCTTTGACTAATAATGATATTTTTAAAAAATTGCGGGTGGCGCTTTCCTTCAGAGATACCGATATCATCGAGTGCCTTGAATTAGTGGATTTCAGAATTACCAAAGCTGAGCTCTCGGCCATTTTCAGAAACGAAGATCATCCTAATTATGTTGAGTGTGGCGACCAACTGCTGAGAAATTTTCTGAACGGCCTGATTATTAAAAAACGTGGGCGCAGAGAAGAGCCTCGTGAAGAAAATGAAGAGAAAGACTAACGCGAGCCTAGTCTTTCTCCGGAATAAACAGCAACCAAGGTTTTTTTAGAATCAGCAGCACGGCGGATTTTAATACTGGCAATAAGGATCTGAATTTCACCTTCGATGAAACCGATGCAAGCAAAAAAGCTAGAAAAAAGCTGACAGATATATTCAATAGTCCTATGCATAGAATGCCGAGAATCGGGTTTAAAATCTCCCAACCTGTAAGCCCAATACTTAAGACCATCGGTAAAGCTGTTGCGAATGCACCGGTTGCTAAAGTTACATGCCGGACTTCGAGAGGTACTCCCAGAAATTTTATAAATTGCGGAAGCATTCCAAGCAAAAAACCCAAAGATATATTTGCCGCCAGTGAATTTGAATTTGTTGTAAAAAAATTTGCAAATCTTGATGTCCGCGCAGAACCGAAATAAGCTTTGAGAAATTGGTTGTGCTTTAATCGCTTTCCTAATTGATTGACGACAACCCAGTTTTCGAACCAACCGGCAATGAGGCTGGCCATAAAAAGTAAAAAACCCGTAAAGACCGCAAAAATAATTGAAGGTCCCGCTAAATTTGTCGAATTTATCATTTCTAAGGATTTATCTACACCAACAACAGGATTTCCCAGCCGTAGAGATATCAGTGAGATTAAAAAACAGAACGGAAACACCATGCTAAGATTGCCCATGACCGCTATAAACTGCGTCCGTAACAGCGCCACGATGGATCGTCTGGCCTCAGCGGTGGATTTCGTTAG
>JAYTFA010000066.1:0-4729 GCA_043734765.1 Pseudobdellovibrio sp.
CATGATACACGATTAGAAGTTTTGTGGTCGGTAGTTCCGCTTATTATCTTTTTAATTGTTTTTGCCTGGGGATGGGTTGTTTATCACGAAATGCGAACAATGCCCAAAAATGCACTGGAAATTCAGATTACGGGTAAGCAATGGGCTTGGACTGCCGAATATAAAAACGGGGTTAAAGCAACAGAGGTTGTTGTTCCCGTTAATAAAGATGTAAAACTTATTCTCGGTTCAGAAGATGTTATTCATTCGTTTTATGTTCCGAGTTTCCGTATTAAAGAAGATGCCGTTCCGGGCCGCTATACAACTCTTTGGTTTAATGCGGAAAAGCTCGGTGAGTTTCATGTATTTTGTACAGAATACTGTGGGACTTCACATTCGGGGATGATTACGAAATTGAAAGTAGTATCTCAGGAAGATTTTGATAAATGGCTCATTTCAGAATCAGAAATCGGCTTGTTGCCGATGGCTCAACGAGGCGCTAAGTATTTTCAGACACGCGCCTGTGCTTCTTGTCATAATGTGGATAACGCTGCAAAAAAAATCGGACCTTCATTGTATCAGCGCTGGGGTAAGGAATCGTTACAGGATGATGGCTCAAAGATTTTATTCGATGAGAACTATGTTCGGGAATCTGTAATGCTGCCACAAGCACATATTGCAGCTGGTTTTCCGAAGCCATCTCCGATGCCTTCATTTCAAGGCCAGTTATCAGAAGCAGAGCTAAGTGCTTTAATTGAATATATTAAAGGTTTAAATTAAGGATTAGGTGATTTATGGGATATCATGCATCTGGAAAAAATTATATAAATGAAGAGCCGGGATTACTGTCTTGGTTCACAACCTTAGATCATAAAAGAATTGCGCTTTTATACTTTGTATCCGTTATGACTTTCTTCCTTATCGGTGGAATCATGGCTTTGTTGTTGCGGTTAGAGCTCTTCGCTCCGAACACAACTCCAAACGTAGGGCAAATTTTAAAAGACGGTAACGCCTACAACCAGGTTTTAACTTATCACGGAGCCATTATGGTTTTCATGGTAATTATTCCCGGAATTCCGGCCATCTTGGGAAATTTCTTTTTACCTCTGCAAATCGGAGCAAAAGACGTGGCCTTTCCAAGGTTGAATTTGATGAGCTGGTATGTGTTCATGACCGGAGCTGCTTTAGCGGTTGGAACTTTCTTCAGTACTAAAATTGATACAGGTTGGACTTTCTATACTCCTTATTCAATTCGTACGGGCAGTGCCGTTGTGATGATGGTACTTGCAGCCTTCATTATGGGGATGAGTTCAATTCTAACAGGACTTAACTTTATTGTTACTGTTCATAAGTTACGTGCACCGGGTATGTCGATGTTTCGTATGCCGCTTTTCTGCTGGGCTATTTATTCCACTGCAATTATTCAGGTTTTAGCAACTCCGATACTTGCTATCACACTATTGCTCCTAGCAATGGAGAGAACATTCGGCGTGGGAATTTTTGATTCTAAGCTTGGCGGAGATCCGGTACTATTTCAGCATTTCTTCTGGTTTTACTCTCATCCGGCAGTTTATATTATGATTTTACCGGCCATGGGTGTTATTTCCGAGCTGATCACTACGTACTCTAAAAAAACAATTTTCGGCTATACCGCAATTGCTTATTCATCTATCGGTATTGCCATGGTTGGATTCTTCGTTTGGGGTCATCACATGTTTGTTTCGGGGCAATCCGAAGTTGCGGGCATCGTATTTTCATTTATTACAATGCTGGTCGGAGTTCCGACGGCAATTAAAATGTTTAACTGGTTGGCAACACTTTATAAAGGTTCAATCACTTTTTCAGCTCCGCTACTTTATGCTTTAGGTTTTTTGTTTTTGTTCGCCATCGGCGGAGTAACAGGAATTATGTTAGCGGTTACTGCAGTTGACGTTCACTTTCATGATACTTATTTTGTTGTTGCACACTTTCACTACGTGATGGTGGGCGGAACTCTAATGGCGATTATGGGTGGATTTTTTCATTGGTTCCCGAAAATGTTCGGGAAAATGTATAATGAAATGGGTGCACGTTTATCCTTTGTATTTATATTTATCGGATTTAACGTAACTTTCTTTCCGCAATTTATTTTAGGAGCGAAAGGAATGCCGAGAAGATATTTCGATTACGTGCCTGAATACGAACAACTTAACAAAATATCTACAGTAGGCTCATGGTTGATCACAACAGGCTTTATTATCGGACTTTACACTATGATCCAAGCTCTCAGAAAAGGGCCTCAGGCTCCAGACAATCCATGGGGAGCAAAAACATTAGAATGGCAAACCTCTTCACCACCAATTATGCATAACTTTGATCACGATCCAATCGTGACTGCGGGGCCATATGAGTACAAGTAGAGTTGTTAACGGAGTCAATGTAGCGTCTCATTATCGGGACGAAAAACATCAGTATGCTTCTAATAAAGAAGGTATTTGGCTTTTTATGGTGACAGAAATTCTGATGTTCGGCGGCCTCTTTGTGGCCTACATCATCTTTCACACAATTTATCCGGAAATGTTCGCTGAGGGCGCAAAATTTTTAGATTGGCGCTTAGGATTTATTAATACACTGGTTCTGATTTTTTCTTCTTTGACGATGGCTTTGGGAATTTACTTTAATCAGATCAATCAGCCAAAGAAGGCAACCTGGGCCTTAGGGTTAACTGTGTTATGTGGCGCGATCTTTATGGTGATTAAGTATTTTGAATACACGCATAAATTTCATCTTGGGATTTTTCCGGGACAAAAATTAGATTTAGAAATGCTCAAAGAACATGGTTACAATATTCAACACCAGAACCTGGGGCTTTATTTCGGATTTTATTTCTGTATGTCAGGTCTGCACGGTATTCACGTTTTGATAGGTATGGGTCTGATAACATGGTTGATGATCAAAAACATGAAGCGTGAATTCAATCCCAAGTACTATACGCCCGTAGAAGGCGTCGGAATTTTTTGGCATATTGTTGACTTAATTTGGATCTTTTTATTTCCACTGCTTTATTTAGTAGGTTAAAGGAGAATGTTTATGGCAAAGACTCATGATCACTCAGAACATCATATTACTCCGTTCAGCACTTATCTGAAGGTTGCCGGAGCATTATTTCTTTTAACTTTTTTAACGGTCGGGGCACACGTTTTAAAGGAACATTACCCCGTTCTCCAGCCTTTCGGGGGCTTAGTTGCCTTTGCCATTGCTGCAGTTAAAGCTTATCTCGTAATGGCTTGGTTCATGCATTTAAAATATGATGTCCCATCTAACCGAATAATTTTCTCTACCGGTTTTGTATTTTTGGCGATCTTATTTTTCTTTTCAGCATTGGATATTTTCACACGGGTCTATCAGGGAAGCGTTCTTTAATTTGTGTTTAAAACCTATTCGAGTCTAACCAAATTCGGGATAGTGATTTTTGTTCTCTTAGCCGGTGTCGCGGGATATGCCACCAGTTTTCAAATTGAAACACCTTTTGATATCAAACATTTTGCATGGTTTATCGGTGGTCTTTACTTTTTAAGTTCGGGCAGTTTGGCATTAAATCAGGTGCAAGAATATAAACTCGACCAGAAAATGCCCCGCACCGCCAACAGGCCGATAGCGACTGGCAGAATTAAACCAGCAGCAGGGCTGATACTTTCTGTTACGATGTTGTTTGTCGGGATTAATATGCTTTATGAGCTTTCGCCGATGGCCGGCTACATATCCGTTATTTCTGTTATTCTTTATAACGGAGTCTACACGATGTACTGGAAAAAAAAATGGGTCTTTGCCGCTGTTCCCGGAGCCATTCCCGGAGCGTTGCCGATTACTATAGGTTACGCCGTAAATAATCCCGATATTTTTAATTCTGAATCGATCTATTTATTTTTAATTATGTTTCTATGGCAGATGCCGCATTTCTGGGCCATTGCAATTAAATATGTTGAAGATTACAGATTGGGCTCCATTCCAACTTTGCCCGTAGCCTTAGGAATACCGAAAACTCTTTTTCATATAGGGCTTTATACCTTTACTTATTGTGGCGTTGCCATAGCATCACCATTTTTTCTACATTCCAGTTGGATTTATGCAGCACTGGTTTTTCCGTTTACCTTTATGTTATTAAAAGAATTTTTTCAAATGTATCGAACAGAAGCCAAGCAAAGATGGCTGGCTTTTTTCATGTGGACCAACATCAGTATGCTGGTTTTTATTTTTATTCCCGTAATAGATAAGTGGAGTTTCTTGTTCATCGGAAGAGGCTGACAGTGAAGACAAAAGAAATTGTTAGTTACGAAGCCGTTATTGCCCTTGTTTATACCTGTCTTATTTTAACTGCTATGGAATATTTTTTTATTCCGCCACGCATGGAAGCTATTTTATCAGGCCGTGAGCTTGGAGGCTGGTTTACACCTTCGCTTTCGGCGGGTCTGGGATGGTCGGCAAGTTGTATTATAGGCTTTTTTATTATTCCGATTTTGATACTCAGATTTATTGTGAAAAAATCCGTTATAAGTCATGGATTTTCATATACAAATTTTGCTGCTCATTTAAAAATTTATCTGAGTTTATTTATTCTGATGGTACCGTTAATTTACCTAGCGGCACAGCAGCCTGAATTCAAATATCTTTACCCATTTATTCCTGCAGCAAAAACCTCTTTACAAACTTACTTGCTCTGGGAACTGGCCTATGTCATCCAATTTTTTGCGCTCGAATTTTTTTTCCGGGG